>CAMYKE010000290.1:3495-6368 GCA_947258895.1 uncultured Pseudomonadales bacterium
CAGCGCCTTCATCGCCTCAGCCATGGCATCATACCACTCTGGCACGCTTCGCTCAGCGGTGGCAGTAGGCCAGTGGCAGCCCAGGTAGCCGGCGACGCAGGCGACGCTGTGATCTACTACCCCGCCTGCCCCGGCCGCATGATGGACCCGGAGCTCAGCTCCGTTATAACAACCCTGCTGCAACGTGCTGGCTTTCAGGTAATCATCCCTGCGGGGACCGATAGCCAATGCTGCGGCATGCCCTTTGCCAGCAAAGGATTTACAGACACTGCCCGCACTAAAGGCGAGGAGCTGCTAACGCTTCTGGGACAAGCCCGCGGTGGCAAATCGATTCCTGTGCTGTGCGACGCCTCACCATGTAGTCAGCAACTGGCACAATTACCTGCCGAGTCCTTCGAGCTACAGGATGCCGTGACCTTCCTGCATGACCACGTGCTGCCACGAATCAGTATCGTTTCCCCGGCAGAGTGCGTGGCTTTACATGTCACCTGCAGCGGCCAACGCATGGGTACCGGTGAATCTATGCTGGCATTGGCCCGCGCCTGCAGCCATGAAGTGGTGGTGCCCCAAAGTGTCACCTGCTGTGGCTTTGCCGGTGACAAGGGCTTCACTCTGCCCGAGCTGAATGCCAGCGCCCTGGCAGGGCTAGCGAAAGAGATACCAGTGGACTGCAAGGCGGGATACTCGAACAGCCGTACCTGTGAAATCGGCCTGTCAGAACACGCGGGTATCCCCTATCGACATATCGCCTACCTGCTCTTGGAGGCATCCTCTGGCTCCGAGGTGTGAGAAAAAACTACCAGCCTGCAACGAACAATAGTGTGGAGCCATGAAGAGAGGGTTTCTATTATGGCAATACAGCACAAGACTCAAGGGCATAGCACTATGAGAAAAGCCAGCAAACTCGTCGTCATCACCGGAGGTAGTTCCGGTATCGGCACGGAGATGGCGCAGTACTTTGCCAACAGGGGCTGGGATGTCGCCATCACTTATGGCGGTAATCTGGCTGGGGCTGAGTCTACTGTAGCCGGCATTGAGGCGAAGGGGCAGCGCAGCTTTATGAAGCAATGTGACGTAGGCTACAAGACCCAGGTTGATGCTTTCCTCGAGGAGGTTACCGATAAAATCGGTCTGCCAGATCTGCTGGTAAACAATGCTGGCGTCCAGACCTGGGCGCCGTTTCTTGAACTCCAGGAAGAAGATTGGGACCGCACTATTCGCACCAATCTCAAGGGGTATTTCCTCTGCACCCAGAAGTACGCCCAGCTCTGTGTAGCGCAGCAACGTCCGGGAAATGTGGTAATGATCGGCTCCGGTTGCAATAAGGTCCCGTTCCCCAAGCTGGTGGACTACTCCGCTTCAAAAGGCGGCATTGAGAACCTCACACAGGTGGCGGCTATCGAGCTTGGCGAACACCGTATCCGCATCAACTGTGTGGCCCCCGGTGCTATCGAGATCGAACGAACCCGTCAGGAAGCACCGGAGTATGCCACTACCTGGGGCAACCTGGCACCGCTAGGCCGAGTGGGCAGTTCTCTGGATATAGCCCAGGCTGTAGAGTATTTTGGATCCGACAATGCATCTTATGTTACTGGACAGACGCTATACGTCGATGGCGGAGTATTCACGCTGCCGGCTTGGCCTGGATACGACTGAGTCACGGAATCGGATGAAACTGTCTTCGCGTTCGTCCATGAATGGGCTCGCTTGTCGCTAAATACTGTTAGGGCTACACTCGACTCCCATGGACCCACAATTTGAAGCAGTACAACTGGAAGGCAATTCTGTCATCAAGACGTTCAGCCTTCAATGTGCCGTGCTTCAAAATGATCACGCCTGGCACTACCACCCGGAGTGCGAGCTGACCTATATCCTCGAGGGCGAGGGCACCCGGTTCATAGGTGATAATGTACAGCTCTTTGGTCCAGGTGATCTGGTATTTTCAGGCCCCAACCTCCCCCACTGCTGGACTAACGACGACACTGACTGCACGGATCCTGAACGCAACGATCTCCTGGTATTGCAGTTCAAACCAGAGTGTCTTGGTCCGAATTTCCTCATTTCGCCCGATGCGCAATCACTTGTTAACTTCATTGAATACGGCAAGCGGGGCCTTAAGTTCTCCGGGCCAGTCGTGGAACAGGTTGGCATCGCACTGAAGAGTTTACTGAATCAGTCAGGGCTCACCCGGCTGGCGACTTTCGTTCACCTTCTGGACCTCTTGGTACAGGTCGAGTCTGTCGAAGAATTGACCAGTGAACTTTACGTCAATGACACCAGAGACTTTCATGGCGGCCGGATGAAAAAGATCATGGCCTACGTGAAGGGAAACCTCTCGGAAGATATAAAGCAGAGTGATGCGGCAGAACTGGTCGAGATGACTCCCCAGGGCTTCAGCCGTTTTTTCCGAGCCACCACGGGTAGAACCTTCGTCTCATTTGTCAATGTGATTCGCATAATGGAAGCGTGCCGTCGATTGGTAAATACCGATGAAGACATTATCGATATCGCTTTGCAGTGCGGCTAGGCGAATCTTTCGAGCTTTAACCGACGATTCGCCGAACTCAAGCAAACAACACCTCGAGAATACCGTGTCCAGCACAGAAGGTTCAATTGATATAGCCTTTGAGATAGCGTGTAAGCTCTTGCACGATATTCGGCATCGCTTACGCTAATAGTTAGTCCGAAAAACCTACCAATTACGTTTTATCTGCTAAAAGTTGAGTGCCAAACATTACTGTATGCGGTACAAGGTGCTTACTGCATTTACGAAATACCAAGTATCCGTCGATTTCCTGCTTCGTCTGATGTACCACCGGCAAAGTCATCGAACGCCGCATTAGAAGTCCGAATCATATGTCGATTGATGAATT
>CAMYKE010000291.1 GCA_947258895.1 uncultured Pseudomonadales bacterium
GACGGAGGTGATCACCACATAGCGCAATTGCATTTCTGAGATCGCCGAGGCGAGGTGCACGGGCTCCTCGGTATCCAGTGGATTAGGCCGACCGTGGGCAACGTCACAGAAGGGACAGCGCCGGGTGCAGATCTCGCCCATGATCATAAACGTGGCCGTCCCATTGCTGAAACACTCACCCAGGTTCGGGCAGTTGGCTTCCTCGCAGACCGAAGCCAGGCTGTTCTTGCGTAAAATATTCTTTATCCGGGCGATCTCCGGCGATGCGGGCAACCGGATACGCAACCAATCCGGTTTGCGTGGCGCCTTCTCCGTTGGCACTACCTTGATTGGAATTCTCGCTACCTTGTCCGCGCCACGCAGCTTAACCCCTTGCTCTGCACGCGGCGCCCTCTTGGCGGAGCCCCTTTCCTGTTCTGCTATTTTATTATCCACTGTTCGCCTGATCCCAGCCCGTTATATGAAGCTCGTTAGTATACCCCAACTCCTGCTTGAATTGCGCTATCAGTTCGCTGGCTATCTGTTGCTGCGATACAGGCGCTACCAGGTCATTGAGCTGGGTCACCTGAAGACCCCGGTAGCCGCATACGTTGATCCGCGAGAAGGGCTCGAGGTCCATCGCCAGGTTAAAGCTCAACCCATGGAACGAGCATCCCCTGCGAATCCGTAGACCCAGCGAAGCGATTTTTACCCCGTCGACGTACACGCCGGGCGCGTCGCTCCTGGCGGCCGCCGTCACCCCGTGGCCTGCGAGCACTTTGATAATACTGGCCTCCAGCAAGGATACCAGAGCACGTACTCCGAGTTTATAGCGACGCAAGTTAAACAGTACATAGACAATCAGCTGGCCGGGACCATGATAGGTGACCTGCCCGCCACGATCGGATTGCACGACGGGAATATCGCCCGGCGCCAGCAGATGCTCCGGCTTGCCGGCCTGGCCCAGGGTAAATACCGGCTCATGCTGCAACACCCATATTTCATCGGCCGTGTCCGCATCGCGCTGATCGGTAAATTCCTGCATGGCTCGCCACACGGGCTCATAGGGCTGTACGCCCAGATCGCGGATGATAACGGGTTGTGGGCTCTCGGAAGTGGACATCGTACCAATTTTGAAATCATCGAACAGCCTGCCAACAGCGGGCACGGCTCACTATTACAGCACCATCGTCACCCGGCCGCTGGCCTTCAGGTCCTCGAAAAGGGCCTTTAGCTGCGGCTCGCCGGTCGCCTCGATGGTGATGGTGACCGAATAATACTTGCCGGTACGGCTCTGCCGCAGGGTGACACCGGAGCGATCAAAGCCGGGGGCATGCAATTCCATCACGTCCATCACGAACTGTTTGTAATCGGGTGCGGCGTAGCCCATCACCTTGACGGGATAGTCGCAGGGGAATTCGATTTTCGGTGCATCTTCAGTCATCGCTGGATCCTGACCTGCAGCGCTGGTACATCTCCATCATGTGCCGCCAGACCGGCCCTATCTGGCCATCACCAACCATGGCTGCGTCTAACATGGTAACCGGTACGATTTCCCGTGTCGAACTGGTAATCCATATCTCGTCGGCAGCGCGCAGGGACGCCTCCGCAAGCGCCTGTTGGTGGCACGCAACGCCATGGCGGGCTGCAAGCTCTATGATCAGGTCCCGGGTAATGCCCGCGAGTAGCAGCTGGCCCTTGGGTGGCGTGTAAAGCTCGCCGTCCTTGACGAGGAATACGTTTGCCGCGGCGGCTTCGGTAACCAGGCCATCACGCAATAATATGGCATCGACTGCGCCGCTATCCAAAGCCGCCTGTTTCAACAATACGTTTGGCAACAGGGCGATGGCCTTGATATTGCAGCGCGTCCAGCGGTTGTCCGGCAGGGTTATCGCGGCAATTCCCTGGACCTGGTCCAGGCTCGGCGGCACCAGCAGCGGCGTGGTCATGGCAAATATTCCGGGGACGACCCGGGCGGGAAATGCGTGCTCCCGTTGCGGTGCCACCCCGCGAGTGACCTGCAGGTAAAACGACAGGTCACCGCCGCCGTTTTTGTCGATCAGCTCCCGGCACAGGCTCTCCCACTGCGAAGTATGCATTGGATTCGGGATGCGAACTTCGGCAAGGCTGGTGTCCAGCCGGGCCAAGTGCTGCGCCAGGCGCAACGGCTGGCCCGCATAGACGGGAATCACCTCATAAACACCGTCACCGAACAAAAAGCCGCGGTCCAGCACCGATATGCGCGCCTGGTCCAGCGGCTGGAACTCACCATTCAGGTAGGAGATGGATGCCATAGCTGCAACCGCGGTGCAACCTAGCTAATAAGATTGATAAAGAACAACAGAATATAATCCCAGATGCGCTTGAAGATACTGCCGGACTCGACCGCCTCCAGTGCCACCAGCGGCTGTTGCAGCAGGGTTTCGCCCTGCAATTCAACGATGATCAGGCCAAGTTGCTGGCCTGCCGTAACCGGCGCCTGGATATTGGGATCGAATTCCAGCCGGGTTTCGATGGCCGTGCGCTGGCCCCGCGGTATCGTCACGACCACATCACGGTCAATGCCGAGGGTAAGCTGGTCCTGGACCCCGCCCCACAAACGGGCCTGCTCAAGCTGCTGATTTTCGGAGAACAATTCATGCGTCTCAAAGTAGCGGAAACCGTAGGTTAATAGTTTCTGGCTCTCGGCGGCCCTGGCTTCCTCGCTGTCGGTTCCCAGCACGACGTTGATCAGGCGCATGCCATCGCGCTCGGCGGAAGCCACGAGACAGTAGCCGGCCTCCTCGGTATGGCCGGTTTTTAGTCCGTCCACGCTGCGATCGCGCCATAACAGCTTGTTGCGATTGGGCTGGCGAATATTGTTATAGGTAAAATACTGTTCGGCGTACATCCCGTAGGTCTCGGGGTGATCCAGGATTATCGCGCGGGCAAGAATGGCAAGGTCGGAAGCGGTCGTATAGTGATTAGGATCCGGCAGGCCGGTGGAATTGGTAAAGTGACTCCCCGTCATACCGATGCGTCGTGCATGGCGGTTCATCAGGTCGGCAAAGGCGTCCTCGGCACCCGCAATATGCTCCGCAACGGCGATACTCGCATCGTTCCCCGACTGGATGATAATCCCGCGCAGCAAGTCCTCCAGGGACACGAAGGTACCCTCCTTGATAAACATCCGCGAGCCCTCCGCCTTCCAGGCCTTGACGCTGATCCGGACCTGGTCATCCATCGCGATGGTGCCGTGGGCAAGTTCGTCCGCCGCGATATAGCTCGTCATCATCTTGGTAAGGCTGGCTGGCGGCAGCGGCTGGTCGGCATTGTGCTGCACCAGGATTTCTCCACTACTGGCGTCCATCAGCAGGTAGGCGGTAGCACTGATCTGCGGTGGCGCAGGAATCAGCGGATTGGCAGCACCCGCTGTTTGTGCAACGATCACCAACAGCAG
>CAMYKE010000292.1 GCA_947258895.1 uncultured Pseudomonadales bacterium
CGCGGGTCTCTCCCGGCTGCATGGTCTTCGACATCAATATGCGCAGCAGCGCTATGAAGAGCTAACCGGCTGGAAGGCCCCCAATGCGGGCGGGCCAACCGGCGAAGCGCTTAGTGGTGAGCAAAAGGCTATCGACCATCGGGCTCGGCTGATCATCAGTCGCGAGTTGGGGCATGCTCGCGAACAAATTACCGCGGTTTATTGTGGTCGCTAATGCTGAAGAATACGGAGGATCCATGGGCGAGGTTAAATGGGTTTCCCTGAATAAATACCTTCATTATTCCGGCTTCACCAAAGGCCAGTTCGAGGGATGGAAGCGAAGATACTTAAAGAAAGGCGTACACTATATAGCCCACGCAAAAACAACCAGCGTCAACCTGGAGGAGATGGAACGAAGGTGGCCCGCAGGCATTAGACCACACGGCAGTAAGATACAAATCCGAATCCAGGGTAGCCCTGGCTACGCGGAAACGTTCGACGGCAACCCGTTCAACCAAAGGGATCTCGCTGCTGCGGTAAAGCGCCGTGAGGAGCTAACAATTCGCAAACAACTCGGGTTGCCACTCAGGAAGAATGAGGCTGATCCCTTGAGCCGACACATGTTTTCGGTGCTGGCACAAGAGTACCTTGATCTGTTAGAGGGAGAGTACAGCACCAGAGAGACCTACAAACGTATATTGAACCGCTATTGGATGTCAGAATTTGGCAACTGGGTCGCCTCCGAGATCACGTCGATCGATATCAAACGAATACTCAAAAGTCACGATATCAGCAACAAGACCAAGCGGAACATTTTAATTCCACTGCGAGGCGTATTCGACCATGCTGATATTTCTCCCAACCCGGCCAGCATCAAGATCAAGCGACATCAGGCACCCAAAATTCAACGCTACACGCCCACTGAGCGGGAAGCGTTACTCAGCCAGATGGACGGCCAGCCACTGGTCTATTTTACGATTTTGTTTGGATGCGGCCTGCGCCCCGGCGAAGCCCTGGGACTGGAGTGGCTAGACTACAATGGTCAATGCCTGAGAATCCACCAGACAATGGTGATGCGCCGCCTCAAGCCCACAACCAAGACCCACACGGAGCGCGATGTTTATGTGCCGGAGTGGGTGCGCTCAATACTGGATGCGTGCGAGACCCGGTTTAAGAACACGCACATTTTTCTGAATACCAAAGGTGTATGGTTCAAGGATACGGATGAATTTAACAAGGCGTGGCGCCAGGCGCATGAGAACTGGAATCGCAAGAACCGCAAAGCCCAAATCCCCTACCGCGATCCATACACCTGCCGCCATTCCCGCGCCGCGGAACTGTTGAGCGGCCAGGCAAATGGGGCACAGTGTGATGATGTTTTTGAACCGCTATTCAGAGTGGATTGAGGAATATGCGGGCTATCAGGACCCCAAAATGTTCGAGGGCGTGAAAACGAAAACAGGACAAAAACAGGACAAGATTCAGCTAAAAAATAATAAGTCGTTATAAATCAAAAGGTTAAATGGCGACCCGGAAGGGACTTGAACCCTCGACCTCCGGCGTGACAGGCCGGCATTCTAACCAACTGAACTACCGGGCCGCACTTAAACTTTTACGACTTAAAACGTGGTGGGTGGTACAGGGGTCGAACCTGTGACCTACGCCTTGTAAGGGCGCCGCTCTACCAGCTGAGCTAACCACCCGAGCAACTGAGAGTGCGCATTTTAAGGATTTCCACTGCCAAGTCAAACAATTATGGCTAATTAGTCGATCTAATTAAACCACGAATTTTGCAGCCAGAAAACGGGTAGTAACGCAGTCGCACTACAGGCGTAGGGCTTGTAATTTTCGATGGCGTAGTGTGGAAATCGGAATATATCCAGCGGGCAGTATGCCGTAATAATGCCGGAATCGTGGCTCGCCATAGTATACTGAGGTTGCGTGCAAATTGATTCGATGTTGGAAATATTTGCCAAGATATCAGCAGTGGTTTGGTTATTGTGGAAATTTATAAAGAATTCGTTTTTGAGGCGGCACATCGGCTGCCTAATGTGCCTCCGGGGCACAAATGCGCCAGGCTTCACGGGCATTCATTTGCCGTGCGTATTCATATTTCAGGCCCCGTCGGCAGTGAAACAGGCTGGGTGCTTGATTTTGCCGACCTGAAAGCAGCGTTCGACCCGCTGTACCGAATCCTGGACCATAACTATCTCAATGAAATCGAGGGTTTGGAAAACCCAACGAGCGAGAACCTTGCAATCTGGATATGGAACAGGTTACACCCAAAGCTGGAGCAATTAAGTAAAGTCGAAATCCGGGAAACCTGCACCAGCGGATGCATCTATACCGGCCCTGCGTCAAAAAGCTAGAAAGTACACTTTCTAGCGCATGACCTGCAAACAACAGGCTAGTCGAAACGCTTTCGAACCGACCTCTGCTGCACTGCATTTGTAACTCAGCAACAGAGCACTCGGCTATTTTTAGCATGCTGTCGGCCGGAGTCCCGTATTACCTGCTACTCATAAAATCAGGCAGGTACAAAAAAGCCGGCCCAAGGAGCCGGCTTTTGATAGCAATTGGAGTGCTTAGCCGAGACCTTTTTTCAGTGCCTTCTCACGATCACGCTCACTGGTAACATACTTCAACCACTGGGTCGCCATCTTTTTGCTGCGCTCATCTTTCCTTGCGTTCTTGAAAGCATCGATAGACTCGTTGTAGCGTTTGAGGCTGAACAACGCCATTCCCCTCACGATATGCGCGTTATCCTCCCGCTTTAGCTTACCTTTCTTGAAGCCATTATTTATGGCCGCAAGCGCCTTATCAAATTCCTCGAGGTTAAGATAAGACTGGGCCAACGTTGCATAAACGTCTCCTGTCTTAGCCACCTTGGCGGCTTCTTCCAAAACCGGGATGGCTTTCGTGTCGTTTTTCGCCAGCATCCAGCCGTTGGCCAACAGCTTGAGGTTATTCTCGTTACGCTCCACCGCTTTTTTCTGCAAGCCTTCTTCCAGGACGACTGCTGCCTTGTAGGGCCGATCGTTCTGAAACAGCAACGAAGCGTACGTCACATATTCTGCACTCGTCTCCAGCATACCCGCATCATGCATCGCTGCATAGCTGGAATACTGATTGAACTCATTGCCTAACTGCCCATAGAGCTGTGCAACTGAAACGTAGTACGTTTTCTGCGGGAACCGTTGTACCAATATGACACTAATGTCGAAAGCTTCCTTGTATTGCTCCTTTGAAAAATACATAGCCCTGGCCAGCAAATACCAGTTTTCCTTGACCTCCTTATCTCTCGCGTCCTGGATTTCTATCGCCTTCAACACTGCTGGAAGTGCCTTATCGTAATCGTCCATTTGATAGTAGCCCTGCCCCAGCAGTACATATGCATTGGCCCCGGGTTCAGGGGTCTGCTTAAACCATTGTTCCAGGTAACCCACTGCTCCTTTATAGTCTTCCTTGACGAACAGCATCTGCGCCAGGCTGTAGAGGGTACCCTTGTGCAAGGCCTCAGCCTTATCGGCCACGTTAGGAATTGCCAACAGGTTCTTGTACGCCTCAATTGCCTTGTCGATGTTTTCCATCTGGTAGTAGGTAAAGGCATAGTATTGCTGGATATTGGCCTTTTCGGTTTCGTTGTACGAATCGTATTTCTTCATGAGACCATCCAGCGTCTTTATCACGCCGGCAAAGTCTTCCGCTTCATTGAACTCCGCTGCTTTCTGCAATGTTTTTGCGACCGAAGCGCTCATGGACTGGATGACTTTGGTCTTGCGTGGAGTGGGCTTTGGCTTGTCCTCATCGGCGGCAAGCGCACTAAACGACGGCAACCCGGCGCCTACGAACAAGGTCGCCGCGATAAATACGGGAATCATCGCTTTCTGTATGCATAACTTCGCATTTGACATCTTCATCATGCTCGACTTTCCAATCAGTTAATGGATTGTGGATGCCCGACTATGATCCCCGGGCCCCGCATACTCCGTTTTATTTTGCCATCTTGAAGGTGATCTTGTTCTGAACACCGGCAACTGCAACCGGTTCTCCATCAACCACCTTCGGCTTATACTTAAATTTCGACGCCGCTTTGACGGCAGATCTGTTAAAAATCGTGGTCGGATCACCGTCATCGGTGAACGACTCAACCACGACCGGATTTTCGACCGTGCCTGAAGCAGTCACCGTAAATTCCACAATCACATAGCCCTCGATACCCCGCGACAGAGCCCGGCTTGGATAGGTGGGCGCGACTTTTACAATCGGCAAATATTCTCCATCCGACGCACCCAGGCCAATACCGCCCATGTCAATATCAGCGCCCGTCTTGGGATTCGCCAGGGAAACTCCGGTATCTGGCGTAGAAATATCAACCGGTGGCGGCGCAAGATCCGGTGGCGGCGCCTCAGGCTCGGGTGGCTTCTCGGGTTTCACTTCTTCCGCAATCAATTCCATTTCCCGCTCGGGCATATGGATATCGGCAATCTTGCTGGTCTCACCTTTTTTTAGGTCCCCGGTACCCATCGCAATCAGCAACTGCATGAGGAAAAACAGGGCGAAGGTAATTACTGCAGCAAGCACTATAGCTACTGGATATCTTATCGCTGCTCCCATACTCAATGAATCTCCTCTTAATCCTCAGTGGACACGGCGACATCGAAAACGCCTGCCGCCCGTGCCGCATCCATCACGTCGATCATGACATCTGCGGTCGACTCTTCATCTGCCTGGATAACCACCGATCC
>CAMYKE010000293.1 GCA_947258895.1 uncultured Pseudomonadales bacterium
CTCGGGCTCTTGTAGCCAAGATATGAATGCAGCCGATAGAAAACATGGCTATGTAGTGCAACACGTCCTGCTGCGCCTCCTGCCTGGTTTGATAGTGCCGCCAATGGACGCGCTCCTGTTTCAGGCTACCAAAGAAACTTTCCACCACCGCATTGACGCTCCTATGTCAAGATATAACGATCATTACCTAAATCACTCAATATTAGAGGGTACAGCTCTCTCACAATATATCGTTTCAAACATCGGTGAATTTCTTTGGATGTTCGACCGTAAGCGCCACTAAATCCGCATCTATTTTCCAGCTGCAAAGCTGATCACACTGTCTCCTGGTTCCATTCAGGGGAGAACGCATGACAAGAGAAGAATGCCAGGCACTGGAGGCCCAGTGGCGAGTACAAGTTGAACGCTGGCAGGCATCAGGACAATCGCAGAAAGCCTACTGCCAGGCAAATGATTTGAGTTACCACCGATTCGGGTATTGGCACCGAAAGCTCAATGGCGTGAAGAAATGTGTGGGCGCGCCAGGATTTGCTCGGGTTGCCCGGCAGATTTCTTCTCCCTCAGCTGGACTGTCCATCCGTTTGCCCAGCGGTGCAGTCTTGCACGGTGTGGACTCGGATAACCTGCCCGTTGTGTATCAGTTACTAAGCCGCCTGGCATGAACCGCTACTTCAGGCCGGCGCAGGAGATGGCGAACATCTATCTGTATCGCGATCCCGTCGATTTCAGGAAGAGCTTTCGCGGTCTTGCCGCCATCGTGGAACAGGAACTGGGCCATAATCCGTTCGACGGTGGGCTGTATGCGTTTACCAACCGCCGGCGCAACAAGATTAAATGCCTGTATTGGGAAGATAACGGCTTTGTGCTCTATTACAAGACGTTGGCCGAGGAGAAGTTCCGTTGGCCAAGGCGGGGTGATGAGGTGATTTCGCTCACCGGGCAACAGATCAACTGGCTGCTCGACGGGTATGATTTAAGTGTCATGAAGGGGCATAAGAAATTACATTACGAGTCGGTTTTTTAAGGCTTTTTAGTGCCTTGGCTGCTATAATCGGCCCATGCAAAGGGCGGCAAAAAAGCAGGAAAAACAAGGGGCTTACGAAGGGTTGACTGCTGCTGAATTAGTAGCCCTCCTGAACCAAAAAGACCAGCTTCTCGAAGAACAAGACGACGTACTAAAGGCCCGCCAGAAGCACCTCGATGACAAAAACCACATCATTCTCGAACAGCAAAAACGTATTGCCCTGATCGAAGAGTACCTGCGCCTGGCCAGGATTCAGCGCTATGGCTCGAGCAGTGAGAAGATGCCGTGCCAGTCCGATCTGTTTGATGAAGCCGAACTGGACGTCGCCTTAAGCGAACTGGAAGCGCAGTTACCGGAAGACGATGAGGTTGTTCACAAGACCCGGCCGAAGCAGAAACGCGAGCGTGGCTTCTCTGAGAAACTCCCCCGGGTTCAGATCCACCTGACGCTGAGCGACGAAGAAAAGGCCGGCGCCAGCAAAACCTTTTTCACCAAGGTCAAGGAAGAGCTGGATATTATCCCTGCCCAGGCTCGGGTCCTGGAATATTGGCAGGAGAAAGCCGTCTTTGATGACGCGCATGGTGAACATACAGTCAAAGTGGCTGAGCGGGCAGCGCATCCACTGGGCAAATGCAAAGCGAGTGTTGCGCTGCTGGCGTATATCCTGGTTTCCAAGTATGCCGATGCCTTACCGCTGTATCGGCTTGAAAACATCTTGAAGCGCTATGGCGGTTCCATGACCCGAACGGCGATGGCGAACTGGATTATCCGCCTGGAAGAGGTATTCAGGCCGTTGATCAACCTGATGCGCGAGCATCAGTTGCAGAGTGATTACCTGCAGGCGGATGAAACCCGGGTGCAGGTACTCAAAGAAACCGGCAAAGCGGTCACCTCGGACAAATGGATGTGGGTCATCCGCGGCGGGCCACCGGATCAACCGGTGGTGCTGTTTGAATATGATCCGTCCCGGGCAGGGCATGTCCCGGCGCGATTACTCGCAGGCTTTCAAGGGATCTTGCAGGCAGACGGCTACAGTGGCTACAACTCGATCTGCAAGGACAATGGCATCCGGCGAATCGGATGCCTGGACCATTGCCGAAGAAAGTTCGTCGAGGCGAGCAAGGCGGCAGCACCCTCGGGGAAAAACAAAAAGAAGGGCGCGGTCAGCAAGGCGGATGTGGCGATTGGCATGATCCGTAAGCTGTACCGGATTGAGGGCAAGATCAAGGATCTCGCTCCGGAGCAGAAGAAAGAGATGCGCCAGCAGCTCAGCGTACCCCTCCTGGATGAGTTCAAAGTCTGGCTGGATAAGAACGCCAGCAGAGTCCCGAAGGATAGTCTGACCTGGATGGCGATCAACTACATGCGCAACCAATGGGACACGCTGACGTACTACTGCGAGGATGGCCGGCTGCACATCAGCAATGCTTTGGCGGAGAATGCCATCAGACCCTTTGCGGTTGGACGCCGCAATTGGTTGTTCAGTGATACCCCACGGGGTGCGCGCGCCAGTGCGACCTGCTTTAGTCTGGTCGAAACAGCGAAGGCCAACAACCTGGAACCTTACGGTTATCTGCACCGCGTACTGCAGCATATCGCGGCAGCGGACACCGTAGAAAAACTGGAATCCTTGTTGCCTTGGAACATCGGCAATACAGGCCAGTAGATCACGGCCTGATCAAAAAGCAACGGGGCTGATTTGTTGGCGCTTACGTTCGACCCTCACGAGTGCGACGATCAACACAGAGTGGCTTGCGTGCGGTCTTCGCCTTCAATAAATTCGCTCATCTATTCCTCCAACAGATGGAAAGTCAGATTATATATCGAAAGGAGTTTTCACACAGTCTGAGGACATGGCGGTAGACGCCACATTCCGGGCGGTCGGGAATCTGTATTCAATGCGTTCGCGGTGAACTGATTAGCGTTGGCGTCCCCCCGGAAGCGGACGTTAGCGCACCTGCGAGTCACCCTCCTACTTAACTACCGGCGGGTGATGAAGACTTGAATAAATCAAAATTGCCGGACACGGGTTAGAGTTCCGGATTTACGTTGCTTTCATCTTAACCCCAGAAGGCTACCTCATTCAAAATGAGACATTCTGCCGGGGTCCTGTGATCCGGTTACGCCCCATGGCAAAAGCTTGCATACTTCTCTGATTTTTAGGGAAATAATGCTTATAATTGGGCTCTTCTTCCAATTGGTGAGTGAATATTAGGCTGCAACATAGAACATCGAGTCTCTATCCGGTAGCAATGACTGCCGGAATGACGGGCGCTCTTCAAATCGCTGTCAGCCAGTAGGCCAGTGCGCCGATAACCGCTGCACAAGGCAATGTCACCAGCCAGGAAAGCAGAATCCGGCGGATCACCGGCAATCTGGCTTGGCG
>CAMYKE010000294.1 GCA_947258895.1 uncultured Pseudomonadales bacterium
GCGCGTGAATCATGCGGGCGGCGACTTCCTTGCCGCTACCGGACTCCCCGCTGATATATATTGGCGCCTGGCTGAGAGCGACTTTTTTGATCTGGGAATGGAGTTTTCGGATCGCACTCGATTCGCCCAGCAATCCGCTGCGCTGGGCTTGTGAATCACCGTTATCCGTACTGCTGATCTTGAGTGCCTGCTGGATCATTCCGCGCAGCTGCTTCAGGTCAACCGGCTTCGATACGAAGTCGAAGGCGCCGGCTTTCAGCGCCGTGATCGCGGTTTCGATGCTGCCGAAGGCGGTAATGACGGCAACCGGCAAGCGCTGGTGATTGGCCTGAATATGCGCCACGAGATCGATGCCATTACCATCTGGCAAGTGCATATCGGTCAGGCAAAGATCAAATTCATGGTTCTGCAGGAGTTGATGTGCGGCGCCAATCGTTTCCGCTTTTTGCGTGTCTATACCCATCTGGGACAGGGTGATATCGAGCAGTTCGAGAATATCCGGCTCGTCATCAACAATCAGTGCGCTATTTGCCATTTTGCTCACCCGGTCGGTCAGGCCGCCAGTTTCCTGGGGTGCGGGAAAATAATTCGGAAGCAGCAGCCAGCGGTGTGCGATTCCACATGCTCCAGCCGCGCCTGGTTTGTTTCACACAGCTCGCGCGATATATACAGCCCCAACCCGGTGCCTTTGGATCCCGTAGTATAAAACGGTTCGAACAGGTGCGAGCGCGCCTCCGCGGTAATTCCCGGACCATTATCGATGATGTCCAGGTAAGGCTGCTCGCTGTCCGGGTTGATCCCGCCCCTGATTTCAATGCTTGCTTTACCCGAATGCTCAAGGCTGTAGCGCAGGCCATTGTTGCAAAGGTTGGTTATGACCTGGCTGAATTGCGTCGGGTCAATTTGCACCTCAAGGCCGGAGGGTTCGATGTTGATCGTAAACTCCCCCGGATTTTGTTCAGACTGGTTATAATCGTGGGCGAATTCCTTCAGCCAGCTGCGAAGTTTAATCGATGTCGGCGCGGGGCTGCGTCGCCGCGATAGCTCCAGGATATTCTCGATGGTTATGTTCATGCGCCGGGCATGGTCCTGGATGATGTCGGCCAGGCGCTCTTCGGCCTGCCCGAGGGTCGTGGACTCACTCAATAATTGAGACGCGTGGCTAATAGCTCCCAGTGGATTGCGGATCTCATGGGCGATGCTAGCGGTCAACTGGCCGAGCGAGGCGAGTTTCAGCTGCTGCGCCTGCTGCATGACTTTGGTGCTATCTTCCAGGAAAATCAGCACGTCCTGGCCGTCTTCTTCGCGCAAGGAAGTAAAATTTGCCTGGATTTTAGGATTCTCCGGCGTACTCCTGAAGGGCGAGGTACGAACCTGGGGATTGTTAAGCCATCTATTGAGCCGTTCCTGCACAGGTTGGGGCAACCTCTCCAGTGTGGGTCGCTCACCTTGGTCGCGAACTGTCAGCAGTTCGAGCGCGGCTTCGTTCAGCATATGGATCTCTCCGTCTTTGCTGGTAACGACAATTCCCGTGCGCATTCTCTGGATAATCAGGTTGTTTAGTTTTTCGAGGTTTACTATGTCGCTTTGCTGGCGTTGGGCGAGGTTTTCAGAGGCGCTAACGCGCTTCGCCAGTTGCTTGACGAATATGGCGGTGGCAAAAAATACCAGCCCTAACAGCCCGGACTGGAGATAATGCTGGCTGCTGCCCGCGTCCACGCTGATGCGATATACTTCGACCAGCATCAGGGCAATACTGGCAAGGGCCGCAAACAGCAATGCGTAGGCGCCGGCCAGCAGGATACTGCCGGCAGCGACCACAATGATCATCAGGTTGCTTAAACCGCTGCCTACGCCGCCACTGGCGTAAATCAGCAACGTAATGGTGATGATATCGATAAAAATATTAAGGATGATCTGGTTGTTTTCCAGGCGGGCGCCGATCTGGAAGAGGATTGCCACGGCAATAGTGACCAGGAAGTAGATGCCGGCGGACGCCAGGAACAGGAGCGGGTATTCAAGCCCGATCGATGCTTTGCCAGCTGCATTGAAATAGGTGATAAGCAGCAGTACCGCAATGACCAGGCGATAGTAATTGTATACCCTGAATAGTCGCAGGTCCTGGATAAGTCGGTGATCTTCCAGTCGGCCGGTATAGTTTCCTGATTGTTTCATTGGCGAAATTCGTCCCTACGTACTTTGCTGAGCGCTCTTCCTGGTGTCCCGGCAACAGGGTTTGCCCGCTAAGTATAGACCGAAATTCGCGATTTGTGACTAGCGGATGTACTCCGGTTTTGCACCGGCGAAACGTTTGAAGCACAATAAGATGCAATTAACCAAGAGCTGTTAAGCGAGTTTGTTATGGCGGGCGAAATTCGAGTGCTGATGGCCCAGCTGGATTTCCTGGTAGGCGATATTAGTGGTAATACGCGGCAGGTGGTCAATGCGGTGCGCCGCGCACAGCGCGAGTACCAGGCCGATGTGATTGTATTTCCGGAATTAACCCTGACGGGGTATCCGCCGGAGGATCTGTTGTTACGCCCCAGCCTCAAAATGCGGATTGATAAAGCGCTGGCCGCGATTATGGCCGAGGTCGGTGATATCTATGTGGTGCTGGGTTATCCGGCGGCGCGCGACGACGCGAAGGGCAGGCCGTTCCTTTATAACATGGCAGGGGTAGTTCACGACGGCAAGCTGATTGCCGAATATGCGAAGCAATGCCTGCCAAACTACCAGGTGTTCGATGAAAAGCGCTACTTCAGGGCTGGCGAGGAGTCTTGCGTGGTCGAGCTGAAGGGCATCCCGGTCGGCCTGAGTATTTGCGAGGATTTGTGGGAGGAGCACCCGGCCGTTGCCGCCCAGGCCGCCGGTGCTCGTATTTTGCTTAACCTGAATGCATCGCCATTTCACAAGGAAAAATTCGCGCAGCGCCAGCGATTGGTGACGGAGCGTGCCAGGGCGTGCGGCCTGGCAGTGATCTATGTAAACCTGGTGGGTGGCCAGGATGAGCTGGTTTTCGATGGTGGCTCGATGGTGGCAGACCGGGAGGGTGAGTTGCGGGTGATTGCGCCGACGTTTACACCGGGCCTGTTTCCGGTTGACTTGCGCTGCGCAGCCGCACCGCAAGGGTGTTCGGTAGTGACCAACAGCGTGGCGGCGCCGCTTTCGGTCGAGGAGAGTGTTTACGAGGCGTTGGTGCTGGGGGTGCGTGACTACGTAAATAAAAATGGCTTCCCCGGGATTGTGCTGGGGCTTTCTGGTGGCATTGATTCGGCCTTGACCATGGCGATAGCGGTCGATGCGCTTGGCAAGGAGCGTGTTGAGGCGGTGATGATGCCATTTCGCTATACCGCGCAAATGAGCATCGACGACGCCCGGCAACAGACGGATGCCCAGGGTGTAGAGC
>CAMYKE010000295.1 GCA_947258895.1 uncultured Pseudomonadales bacterium
CGGTAAGATTCACGCCAATACAGTATTTCGAGCAGGCCGCAGCCTTTCTGATTTTGAGTCTCTTTAGCATTGTATCCGCTATTCCTCGGCCATCTCTTGATTTTGTCTCAATTACGATGAAGTCACTGCCCAGCTTCACAGGAACGTCACCGGGCTGAGCGGTCTTATCAAAACCAAGAGAACAATCCACCGTAACTCGCTCACCCCCTGCAAGTGCCACAAAGGTGGTTCGCTTGTAGTCCACTACCAGGGCCGGCCTCAAATCCAGCATAAGCTCATTATGATAATGCTGGGAGTAGATATCCCTGAGCATTGCCAGTTCTGCACCGCCAATTTTCGGCGATATTAGAGTATCGGTTTCACACCGATGTTTGACTGTTATGCCGCGGGCTCCCTTGAGCTTAATCTCAAAATATTTCATACCGCCACCATCGACATACTCTCGGGTGCGAACTTTCAGTCTTTGCCTTCGACCTTGGTGGTGCTGAAAGTAACAGCTATAGTTGTCATCGTAATAACAAGATTGATAAGAAAACAGTCTCTTTTCTTCAATCTCCAATATCGAATATTGCGGCTGGATTAGCTTTAGGAACTGCTCGAACTCCTCCAGAGTGACGATGTATTTGTTGTCGATTCGGCTTTGCATTCTAGCCAGCTCATTCGTTTGCTCAAGTGATATCGGAACGAAGTCTGCAAATAGACTGGGCATTTCATTCACATATCCCAACGGCAGAATATTGCGCGTAGGCTGAGCAAGTTCCATCTGGGAAATAGGCACGATTTATTGTCCTTGGTAACTGTCTAGGGCGTTTTTGGTTTCCCGGGTATCGGAAAAATCTTCTTGCAACCCAACGTTGTCGACATAGTGGGGGATTTCGGTTTTCGGCAGCTCATAGACAACGGACAGCTCAACAACGTCTCTTACATAGTCAATCTTCTTTATTTCAAACGCCTGGATTTCGCTACCCAACTTTTTCTTTAGCGCCGCGCTCATCAGCCCGCGATTACTGATGGCATTTTGGTCGATGAAGTCGAGAGTAACGGACATTTTTCTAACATGATCCTCCGTAATCAGGTTGGCCGAGTGCTCAAGAGACCAAGTGCCGACAAACCATGCAGCTAGAATAATGACGAAGTTACAGATCAGGATGAAACTGAGATCGGCAATTCCCGCACCGTTGATAACTCCCAATGCGACTGCACCAAACAAATAAGCGGTTTCAGTTTTGGTAAATTGGGCACTCCTGACCTGAATCAGAGACAAAAGTGCGAACAGGCCGAATCCAATGGCGATATTGAAGTCGGTTCTCAGAATTGCCATAACAATGAGCAGGATAAACACATTGAACAGCGCGCAGGACACAAACATCTCGGTGTTTTGGTATTTACGGTAAAGAATCACATAGGCAAAGAAGTACACACTGGTGAAATCTATTAGCAAATCACGGATGAGGGTGGAGTAGTCTATGAAGTTAATTGGCTTGTTCCCTGGGACAGCGTCATCGTTAATTAGAGGCGCCGCTGGCAACAAATCTGTCGCTAAACTGTAATATTCTGGTATTGCCCAGATGTGGGAAGCGGTGACGTTTGTAGGTACTCGTTCCCGGATTATCAATGATGAGTGACTAAATTGTCACTACTGGCGCGCTTGCGAATCGGCAATATGCCTCTTATAATGCTGCATATTGCCATTACGCAAGGAGTACATCATGAGCGCTTCAGCCCCCGTTTTTAAGCCTGCTCCCACTCGGAAAACGGCATGGAGCAGGGCGATGATCACTGTCAGCACGATCGCAGAAGCCCCTCTTAACGGACCTCTCGACGAGGTGCGCCTAACTCGACGCGGGATTAAACCAGGCGTCATGGATGCCCTCAAACAATTAGGCGCCTCCGCAACCGAGTTAAACTGGATTATTAAACCACGTACGCTGACGCACCGAAAAGCTAAGAACGAGAAACTTACCCCAGAAGAGACGGGCCGCTGGCTGCGTGCAGCAAAAATACAGGCGCTGGCAGATGAAGTCTTTGGCAACAAAGAAAAGGCGGTCGGGTGGCTTCACAAGCCCCGTAAACAATTTGACAACCAATCGGCTATGACACTAATTCAGAGTGAGGCAGGTGCGCAACTTGTCGAAGAGACACTCAATCAAATTGATGCCGGTTATTTTGCGTGAAGCTTTGGCGCATCAGCAATTACGCGGATCTTAAAGGGCTTGGTGGTATCAAAGTCGCGGGACGCTGGCACAACAAGGGCATCCCTGTTGTGTATTTGGCAGAAAGCCCGGCTTTGGCCATGCTTGAACCACTTGTGAATCTCGGTCTCGATATCAACGAAGTCCCCGAAAACTACCAGCTTTTAGAGGTTGAGTATGCCCAGCGTAAGGGCGTGTCTCGTTTGTCTGAAAACGCCTTACCTGCGGGCTGGCAAGAAGATGTCAGTCTCACTCGCGCCGTTGGCGATGGGTGGTTAACCTCACTGAAAAGTACCTTCCTGCGCGTCCCCTCAGCTATCGTACCGCAGAGTTTCAATTTCTTGCTCAACCCGCGCCACTCGCTGGCCGCACAGGCCCATATTATCAGCGTGAACTTGCACCCTTATGATAACCGCTTACGTTAAGCACAGACTTTATTCCCTTAGTCTTGTAGCGCAGCTCCGCCTGCGAGTGTTGTCGTCCTCTCCGTACCTGCACCAATATCTCAAGCCGATTCACTCGCTGGTCGACAGGCTTGCCCAGCCTTATGATTACAACTCCACGAAGGCGCGCTATGCCACCCCTCCGCGGCCCGAGCAAATAGAACGGCGAACATGTTTCGGTACCTGAAAGAACAAGTTTAAGGATCTGCTGTGTTATGAACAAACCATTATTAAAAGTTTGGAGTATTGCCTTTGCACTCGCACTTGCCGGCTTTGTGCTGGCGTTCCAGTTTGTAAAACCGGCACCGCCAAAAGAGCTGACGCTGGCAACCGGCAGCCCGACCGGCGCCTACCATTCTTTTGGATTGGCGATGCAGAAACTGCTCGCAAACAATAATATCGAGCTGACCTTGCAAACCACGGCGGGTAGTGCGGAAAACGCTGCGCTGCTTGCCGAAGGTAAGGTCGATATAGCCTTAATGCAGGGCGGCACCGCAGTAGGCAAGCTTCCTCGCGGCGAACAGTTACGCGCATTGGCCAGCCTCAACTACGAACCACTGTGGATTTTCCATCGTTTGGACCCTGCTCCCGACCAGTTAACCGAACTTGACGGCTTGCGTGTTAATCATGGCAGCCCGGGAAGCGGCACACGCGAGTTGGCGGACGAACTGCTGTCCTTGAATAGCGTGGCAACAGAGAGCTTTACCGAGTTAGCTATCGCGGCCGCCAGCGCCGCGCT
>CAMYKE010000296.1 GCA_947258895.1 uncultured Pseudomonadales bacterium
CGCACCGTCGGTACACCACGAGGGCGACCCCATCTTCACGATCTGGCAGCCGCTCATCGGGCTCATGTTCCTCGGCCTCTATCTCGGTTCGGTTCGGTGGTTCCTGTCGACCTTCCCAGCCATTCAGGTGTGGCAGCCGATGGTCGATGTGGAGTCGATCGAAGCGGAGTTGCCCATGGAGATGCAGGAGCGGTAAGGGCTGGCGTGCCGGGATTTCGGGCCGAGCCCCGGACACGTACGTTTCCCTGGACCTCACCGAGGATGTCGAGTGTACCCGGCGGGTAAAAGCCCTGGCCGAGCGGGCGGAGACGGCGTTTATCCCGCAATGTGGCCTGGCCCCGGGGTTCATCACCATCATCACCTATGAGCTGGCCCGTCATTTTGAGCAGCTCCATGATGTGCATATGCGGGTCGGCGCGTTGCCCAAATATCCCTCCAACGCACTCAAATATAACCTCACCTGGTCGACCGATGGCCTGATCAACGAATACTGTAATGCCTGTGAAGCGATCGTGGAGGGCAGGCTAACCCAGGTGCAGCCGCTCGAGGAGCTGGAAACCTTTTCCCTCGACGGGGTCACCTATGAGGCCTTTAACACCTCGGGCGGGGTGGGGACGCTGTGCGAAACCCTGGCCGGCAAGGTCGCCAACCTGAACTATCGCAGCGTCCGTTATCCCGGCCATCGCGATATCATGAAGCTGCTGCTGCAGGACCTGCGCCTGCGCGATAACAGGCCGCTGCTCAAACAGATATTCGAATCCGCCTTGCCCGCCACCAACCAGGATGTGGTGCTGGTATTCGTCAATGTCAGCGGGATCAAGGAGGGCCAGCTGCTGCAGGAGACCTACGCCAACAAGATTTACAGCCAGACGATCCATGGCAAGCTGCGCAGTGCGATCCAGGTCACCACCGCCGCCAGTGCGTGCGCGATTCTCGACCTGCTGGCCGGGGGCGTGCTTGCGCAGCGCGGTTTTATTCGCCAGGAGGATGTGCCCTATGCGCGATTTGCAGAAAATCGCTTTGGCCGCTACTTCGCCAAACCCGGGGAGGAGCAGGCCGGTAATGATGCCGCCTGAGCATTTGGGCTGGCGGGTCGACGCCGCCCGTATTCGGACAGGTATACCAGCAGTGATGCTGCGGAGGCTCTGACATGAACGTTACTGACATTTTTCACCAGCTGGACATGGATCCGGCACTTATCAGCGATGGCAACCTGTCCGTCACCAACCCCGGCGACGGCCGCGTGAATGGCCGCGTGCAAACCGATACGAAGGAATCCGTCGACGCCGCGATCGCCGCCGCGGTGGACGCCTTTGGCCAGTGGCGTGAGGTGCCGGCGCCGCGGCGCGGCGAACTGGTGCGATTGCTGGGTAACCGACTCCGGGAACACAAGCCGGCGCTGGGGGCGCTGGTGACGCTGGAAACCGGAAAGATCTACCAGGAAGGCCTGGGTGAAGTGCAGGAGATGATCGATATCTGCGACTTTGCGACAGGCCTGTCGCGGCAACTGTATGGCCTGGTCATCGCCTCGGAACGACCGCAACACCGGATGACGGAAATGTGGCACCCGATCGGGCCGGTCGGCATCATTTCCGCGTTTAATTTCCCGGTCGCGGTGTGGTGCTGGAACGCCGCGCTAGCGCTGGTGTGCGGCAATAGTCTGGTGTGGAAGCCGTCCGAAAAAACCCCGCTGTGCGCGCTGGCCTGCCAGCACCTGCTGCGTTCGGCAGCGGCGGAACTGGAGGGCGTGCCCGAAGGGCTTTCGCAACTGGTCATCGGTGGCGCCGCGGTGGGCGAGCAGTTGGTCGGGGATCGCCGCGTGCCCGTGATCAGCGCGACCGGCAGCACGGCGATGGGCCGCAAGGTGGCGCCGGTGGTAGCCGCGCGCTTTGGTCGCGCGATCCTGGAACTGGGCGGTAACAACGCAATCATCGTGGCGCCCTCGGCCGACCTGGAGCTCGCCGCGCAGGGAATTCTGTTCGGCGCGGTGGGCACCGCCGGGCAGCGCTGCACCACGACCCGTCGCCTGTTTGTCCATGACCGGGTATATGACGAACTGCTCGCCATGCTGAAACGAGCCTGGCGATTGGTACGGGTTGGCGATCCCATGGCCGACGGGACCCTGGTCGGGCCGCTCATCGACGCCGCTGCCTACCACGCCATGCAACGGGCGTTAGCACAGGCTAGTGCCGAGGGAGCAAAGGTTACCGGCGGGGAACGGGTGCTGGAGGAAAACTATCCGGACGGCTACTTCGCGATGCCGGCGCTGGTCGAGATGCCTGCCCGGGAGCGCACGGTGCAGGAGGAGGTATTCGCCCCGATCCTGTATGTCTATCGCTACCATGAGCTGGATGACGCCATCCGCCTGCATAATGACGTGCCCCAGGGCCTGTCTTCCGCGCTGTTTACCACCGACCTGCGCGAAGCCGAGCGGTTTACTTCCGCTAGCGGTAGCGATTGCGGTATCGTTAATATCAACATCGGCACCAGCGGGGCGGAAATCGGCGGGGCCCTCGGTGGCGAGAAGGCAACCGGCGGTGGTCGTGAATCCGGCTCGGATGCCTGGAAGGGATATATGCGCCGGGTCACATCGACGCTGAACTATTCGCAGCAACTGCCGCTGGCACAGGGCATTGAGTTTACGATCCACGGCGGCTGATGCAATGCCCATTGGGCGCGAACCTGGAAATACGGCAACCGGTTACGGGGATGAGATCATGACGTCAGCAAACGATTGGGCAACCTTTAGCTGGGAAGATCCCTTCCTGCTGGAGCAGCAACTTACGGAGGAAGAACGGCTGGTGCGCCGCACCGCGCAGGAGTACGCCCGCGAGAAACTGCAGCCGCGGGTGGTCGAGGCGTTTCGCACGGAAACCACTGATCCGCAGATCCTGCGGGAGATGGGCGCACTGGGATTGCTGGGCGCCATGCTGGAGGGCTACGGCTGTGCCGACGCTGGTTATACCGCCTACGGCCTGATCGCTCGTGAGATCGAGCGGGTTGATTCGGGCTACCGCTCGCTGCTCAGCGTGCAGTCCAGCCTGGTCATGTACCCCATCCACCGCTACGGAACCCCCGCCCAGCGCCAGCGCTTCCTGCCGGGGTTGGCGAGCGGCGAGCGCATCGGCTGTTTCGGCCTGACCGAACCGGACTTTGGTTCCGATCCATCCGGCATGCGTTCCCGCGCGACCCGGGTGAGTGGCGGTTACCGGCTCGATGGCCAGAAGATGTGGATCTCCAATGCGCCAATTGCCGACCTGTTTATCGTATGGGCGAAAACCGACGACCAGCAGATACAGGGGTTTATCCTGGAGCGCGGCATGGCCGGACTCAGTACTCCCAGGATCGAAGGCAAGCTGTCGCTGCGCACC
>CAMYKE010000297.1 GCA_947258895.1 uncultured Pseudomonadales bacterium
TTGAGGTGACCGGTAAGGAAGCGCACGGACTGGGCATGATCCCGGTGCGTGAGCGGAATTCCCGCGTACGCGGCAGAACCCGATGCGGCAGTAATCCCCGGCACCACCTGGAACGGGATGCCGTGTTCCATCAGTTCGCCGATTTCCTCGCCGCCGCGACCAAAGATAAACGGGTCGCCGCCCTTGAGGCGCAACACCCGCTTGCCCTCCTTCGCCAGCCGCACCAGCAGCGCATTGATCTCTTCCTGTGGCATGGTATGTTGCTTGCGCGCTTTGCCGACATGAACCAGGTCCGCATCCCGCCGGCACAGATCCAGCACCCGGGGCGACACCAGCCGGTCATACAACACCACATCGGCCTGTTGCATCAGGCGCAGGGCACGAAAGGTAAGCAGATCGGGATCGCCCGGGCCGCCGCCCACGAGGTAGACTTCGCCGGAGTAATCACCGCCCTCGGCGGCGGCATCCAGCGCCTCGTCGAGCATTTTAGCGGCAAGCTCTTCCTTGCCGGCGAATACCTGTTCGGCCACCGGTCCCTGCAATACCGATTCCCAGAAGCTGCGGCGCTGGTTGATGTGCCCGAGCCTGGCTTTCACCTGGCCCCGGAATCCGCCCATCAATTTCGCCAACCGGCCATAGCCGCCGGGAATCAGGGATTCAAGTTTGGCGCGCAGCAACCGCGCCAGGACCGGGCACTGCCCGCCGCTCGACACCGCAACCACGATGGGCGAACGATCGATGATGGCAGGAACGATAAAGGTGCAAAGGTCCGGCTGGTCCACGACGTTGACCGGCATGTTGCGCGCCCGGGCCAGATCCGACACCTGCCGGTTAATCGCCAGATCGTCCGTCGCGGCGATCACGAGATCGGCAGCGTCGAGATCCAGCGCGTTGAAACTGCGTTCGTTGCTTTCCCCGCCGGACTGTGCAACCAAAGCCTGCATCTCCGCCAGGATCGCCGGCGCCACCACCCGCAGCCTGCCGCCTGCACGGACTACCAGGGACGCTTTGCGCACCGCGATCTCGCCACCCCCGACGATCAGGCAGGTGCGGCCTTTGATATTGAAGAACAGTGGTAGGAAGTCCATAGCGAGTGCCAGTTTTCAGCTTGGTTGGTTTAAAACGGCCGGTCCCGGGGTGCTGTCGCGCGCTGCGGCACGCCCGGTGAAGTTAGCCACCGTTCGCGCCAATGCGCTCGAGGCCGTTCATGTAGGGCTGCAACGCCGTCGGCACCAGCACGCTGCCGTCGGCCTGCTGGTAATTCTCCAGCACCGCGATCAGGGTGCGCCCGACCGCCAGCCCCGAGCCATTCAGGGTGTGCAGTAGCTCGGGCTTGCCCGTCGCGGGGTTGCGCCAGCGCGCCTGCATCCGCCGCGCCTGGAAATCGAGGCAATTACTGCAGGAGGAAATTTCCCGATATTTCTGCTGGCCCGGCAACCAGACTTCGAGATCATAGGTCTTGGTGGCGGAAAACCCCAGGTCCCCGCCGCACAGGGCCACCACCCGGTAGGGTAATTCCAGCTTCTGCAGGATCGCCTCGGCATGCGCCGTGAGCTCCTCCAGCGCCGCGAAGGATTGTGCCGGCTCCACCAGTTGCACCAGTTCCACCTTCTCGAACTGGTGCTGGCGAATCATACCCCTGGTGTCCTTGCCGTAGCTGCCGGCTTCGCTGCGAAAACAGGGGGTGTGGGCGGTGAGTTTGAGCGGCAGCAGCTCGGGTTCGATGATCTCATCGCGCACCCAATTGGTGATGGGCACTTCGGCGGTAGGAATCAGGTACCACTCGTGCTCGCCGTCCAGGCGGAACAGGTCTTCTTCGAACTTGGGCAACTGGCCCGTGCCCCGCAGGCTGTCGCCGTTCACGATATAGGGTACATACACTTCCTCGTAGCCATGTTCCCCCGTCTGGACGTCGAGCATAAACTGAATCAGGGCGCGGTGCAGTCGCGCCACCGGGCCGCGCATCGTGGCAAACCGCGAGCCCGTGAGCTTCGCCGCCATCTCGAAATCAATGCCACCCAGATGCGTGGCGAGGTCTACATGATCCTGTGCCTCGAACCCCAGCTCGCGCGGCTCGCCCCAGGTACGCACCAACTGGTTATCCTCTTCGCTGGCGCCCTCGGGGACAGAAGCATCGGGGATGTTGGGAACCCCCAGCAACAGGTCGTTCAGCTGCAGTTGCACGCCATGCAGTTGTTCCTTGAACTCATCGAGGCGTACGCTGATGGCGTTCATCGCGTCAATCAACGGCTTGATATCGCCACCCGAAGCCTTGATTTTGCCAATGTTTTTCGAGCCTGCATTGCGCTCGTTCTGCAGGTGCTCGGTCTCTATTTGCAGGCTTTTGCGTTGTACCTCCAGCTCGTCAAAGGCCGCCACGTCAAAGACGAAACCCCTTTTCTGCAACTGCCGGGCAACCTGGTCCAGCTCGCTTCGAATCAGCTTGGGATCCAACATGTATCAGTATTTCTCCTGCATCAGATAAATTGTCTGGTGGTCCACATGCCGGTCGCAACCGCTGCGACGCAGATCACCACGCTGGCGAGTACATAGCCAAGCCCGGCAAGGGTGCGTCCGTCCTGCAGCAGCACCAGGGTTTCGAGGGAAAAGGTCGAGAACGTAGTGAAGGCTCCCAGGAATCCGACCATCACAATCGCCTGCCAGTGCGGGGTCAGGTGCATTTTCTCCAGCACCAGGATATAGGACACCCCGATCAATAAAGAGCCGAGGATATTAACCACTAATGTGCCGAAGGGAAAGCTGTCCAGGTCTGGAAATCGTTGTTCAACATAGACGGCCACCCAACCCACGGTCCAGTATCGCGACAGCGCCCCCAGGGCGCCGCCGATGGCGATTGCGACTAGTTGCGCCATTGCCAGTGTTCTGTCAGGTTAATTCGCATTATTTCAGCGCCTTCAGGATACGTTGCTACTCATATCTTTTTTTCTCCGCAGCGGCGTCGAGGCCGCGCAGGTAGTCGAGCTTTTCGGCTATCTTCTTTTCCAGTCCCTGCGCCAGCGGCTGGTAGAAACGTCGGTCCTTTAACTCTTCCGGCAGATAGTTTTCACCCGCGGCGTAGCCACCCGACTCGGCATGAGCATAACGATAATCCTTGCCATATTCCATGTCTTTCATGAGATTGGTCGGCGCGTTCCGCAGGTGCATCGGGACGTCATAGCTGGGGCTTGACCGCACCTCTGCCAATGCCTCGTTATAGGCCTGGTACACTGCGTTACTCTTGGGCGCGCACGCCAGGTACAGAATCGCCTGGGCGATGGCCAACTCCCCCTCCGGACTACCGAGCCGCTCATAGCTTTGCCAGGCGTTCATCGCGATCTCGAGTCCGCGCGGGTCGGCGTT
>CAMYKE010000298.1 GCA_947258895.1 uncultured Pseudomonadales bacterium
CGGCTCGGCATTGGACAAAAACACCGGTGAAGCCATCGACTTCAAATGTCGACCGACGTTGAAAGGTCTGCTCGGCCAGCTCGATAAGCTTCGCAAGCATTTTCCAGGCTGCACGCTCAGGTTATGTTATGAAGCCTCTTATATCGGCTATACCCTGCAGCGGGATCTGGCTGAAAAAGGCCATCATTGTGATGTTGTTGCGCCTACCAGTATTCCTAACCCCCGCGGCAAACAAATCAAGACAGATCGCATTGATGCGGCGCAACTGGCGCAATTCTACGCCAATGACCTGCTTACTCTTGTCAGCATACCAGAGCGGGAACTGGAACAAGATCGTGACCTGATGCGCTCGCGCCAGAATCTGCTGCAGCAGCAAACCGAGCTGCGCAAGCACATCCAAGCGCTGTTGCGCCGAAACGGCTTGCACTACAAGGCTCAGACCCAAAACAAAACCCATTGGACAAAACACCACTATTGCTGGTTGGAGCGCACCCTCGATGAGTTGTCAGGTAGTCTCAAAGTGAACCTGGAGCTGCTGCTTCGCCAATTGAAAGGGCTAAACAGCGTGCTTGCGGACTATGGCCAGCAGATCGAGGCGCTGGCCAAGACACAGCGCTACGAGAAACCGGTTCAGGCTTTGACCTGTTACAAAGGAATCAAGAATATCTTTGCCTTAACGATGATTACGGAAATCGGTGATGTCAAACGCTTTCCCCACCCGCGACAACTGATGTCCTGGATCGGCATGGATATCCGGGAATATTCTTCCGGTGGCAAGCACAATCGTTTTGGCATCACTAAACACGGCAACCGCTATTTGCGCACGGCATTCATCGAGGCAAATCAACGCGGCTACCGAACCGCACGTGTCAGTAAAGATTTAAAGGCCAGACGGGCACACACGGCACCGGAAATGGTGGACATTGCCGATCGTTGTTTACGTCGGCTGAACAAAAAAGGTAACCGCTTGCTTATTGCCGGAAAGCATCCCAACAAAGTCAAAGTCGCCTGTGCGCGGGAAATGGTGGGTTTTGTTTGGGAGTCGCTGCATAAAGCAGCCGCATAGATAAGTAACAGAGGGAAACAAGTTTCAGGTTTCGTCTGCTTGAGTAAACGGATTGATCCGGAGGATAAGACAGAGATTGGGAAGCCCACGTGTAATTCCTTAGAAAGTAAAGCCCCTGAGCATAGGTTGTGGTAACCCCAAACGGACAGATCTTAATGCGTTAACCAGTACGCGAATACGAGGATGTTAGTCCAAGGTCAAAACCCGCTCGGTGTTCAATCACTGAATATTCAAGTTGACATGGGGGCGTCTATACGAGGAATTATAAAAGCCCTGTTTCCCGGAAGCTACCTTAATACTGCCCTACTCCTCTCTGCCTTGATTTCGATTACTTTGACAAGTCGGCACGCATACTGGCCTAGAGAATCCGACAGTTAGCCGCGTTTTTTGATAGTTTCTCATCAACAGAGCGAACACCACTATGCCTTTCACCCATGAAAAGCAAACCTAATCTTCAGTATTCTTCCTCTGCCTCAGTCAAACAATCCTGTCCGTCCCGAATATTCATGCAGCCTTCGGAAGATAGACATGGTGAAGGCCGTGAACGGCTGGGAATTCAACAACGTTGCAGGGTGTCCTGGTCCACCGAATCTTTGCTTTCTAGTCTTGACGGTTATATGCCGCAACAAGCTGTTACTGATTGGCATTTTTCGCAACATGAATGCTGGAATACATCCCTTTGAAGACTTCGGGGCGCGACGAATGCAAGATCCTACAATCGGCGCCAACAGACACCGCCTCTACCAAGCTCTCCGAAAAACAGGATTATGCCGCGCGGCTTAGCGCAACGACTGGAAGATGTTTCCGACCGCGGTAATAACGTACATCAAGCTGGATGCGAGTGCCACAATGACCTGCGACCGGCGCCTGCGGTGACGCACATCGCGCAGTACGTCTCCACCTCGATCTTGGCTCGAATCGAGGGCGTTCAGAGGCGGGCCGCAGCTTATGATAGATCTCATGCGGCGTCTTTCCCTTGAGCGCTGAATGAGGGCGACATTGATTGTACCAGTCCACGAAAGACATCAGCTCCCGGTGAAATGTCTCCCTGCGAAGTGACACGACAATGACCCGTGTACATCCGCTCTTGAGACTCAGGATGAATCGCTCAATGAGCGCAATACTTCCGTGTTGGCCAACGGCGCCAAAGCGGGGTGTGATCCCTTGGCGATCACACCAATCCTCGAACATGCCGCACCCGAATTGCTGACCCTTATCGCAGATGATGTATTTTGGTTTGACTCTTGCACTATCGATAGCCGTTTCGAGGAAATGATGAACTGCTTTGCCTGTAGGATTGCTTCTGAACATCGCAAAACCCATCACGCGTCGAGAGTAGTGGTCGATGACCACGGCCACCCACCAGCAAAACGGCCAGCACTGGGGCATTGAGAACGGCAGCCACGGTGCCCAAGAGCCCACTGATATCGGAACAGCTGTGAGATCGATATGCCAGACATGGTTCGGACGCTTGGCAGTTACGACACGAGTAGAGGAGTTCTGATCCGTAGGGTCATGGTGTTGATTTTCTTTCAAAATCCGTCCAACCGTTGTGGTACCCAGATGCAGACCTGCCCGGCAGAGCGTTTCGGCAATCTTGACCTTCCCCATGCTGGGACTTAGGATTTTCAGCCGTTGCACAATATAACGCACGAAGTCGGGAAACTTGTTCACTGGCTCGCGCAGTTGCAACAAGGCATTCGGTCCTTTTTGATCGACGCGCTTCATCCAGGATGCGATCGTGTCAGAAGTCAGGAAAAATGTATCAGCCGTTTGCTTCAGCGACCACCCCCGGGCGGCGCGAAGCTCAAGAATCGCCATGCGTTCGAGGGCGCCGTAGGGGGGCCGGCGTTGGGGTACGATCTGCGCTATGCGGGTGTCTTTGATACGGAGCTCTTCACGCAGCAGAGCACACTCTTCTTGGTGCCGGTCGTTCTCTGCCGCGAGTCGTACCCGCGCATTGATGCTGTCAGCGGCCCAGGCACGTGCGTATACGATGTTGTAATGGGCCAATGCGATCGTATGGAGTACCGCCGACTTTACGCAGCCCTGCCAACCCTTTGGAAGGTGGATCCGGGGCGGTTGCGGTGTGTTAAACATCGTGGATACCTGAAAATGAGTTCTTGAGAATTCTCAGTCCAGGAATACAATAAAGGCAATGCATTCAAAAGGCTACGATTAGATTGGCAGACACAAAGATTCGGTGGACCAGGACACCCCTATCATGTCAGCTTCTGGGTAGAGGTGTTGTTGAGTAAATTTCGCTACGCGCAACCGACTCACCGCTATTTG
>CAMYKE010000299.1 GCA_947258895.1 uncultured Pseudomonadales bacterium
TGGCTTTATTGGTCGAAAGCTGGGCTGAAGACGCATCTGTTGCGCAAGCTCAAGCAAATCCAAGACAGCGCGCATATCAAGGTAGTCGGCTATCACCCCAACAACGGTGCCAACCATGAGTTGCCGACCATTCTCTCTACACTTAGCATGTACGGGGTTCGCGATGGGCATTTGCGTGGCGTCATGGATGCAACCTTTATCACAGCCCTGCGCACCGGCGCCGCTTCGGCGATAGCCAGTCGCATCCTTGCGCTGCCGGAGTCGTCCAGTCTGGGGTTAATCGGTTGCGGCGCCCAGGCGGTTGCCCAGCTGCATGCCCTTTCTCGAGTGTTTACGCTGAAAGACATTCATGTCTATGATACGGATTCGATGGCCATGGAAACCTTCGCCGGCAGAGTCGATTCTCTCGGCCTCGAGAATATCCGGATCCAGCGGGGCCAGCCTGGCGCTTTTCTCTCTAACCTGGACATCCTCTGTACTGCAACTTCGGTGGGAATCAATGAGGGCCCGGTATTTCAAGGCACGGGCTTCAGGCCGCATCTCCATGTCAACGCAGTGGGTTCCGATTTACCCGGCAAGATCGAGTTGCCCGAGGATTTTCTTCGCCAGAGCCTCGTCAGTCCCGATTTCGCGGACCAGGCCCGCAAGGAAGGGGAGTGCCAGCAGCTGGAATCACACCAGATAGGGCCGGATATTCACACGCTTGTGAAAGACCAGGCCAGCTATGCATCCGACCGCGGCCGCTATAGCGTTTTCGACTCCACGGGCTGGGCCGTCGAAGACATGGTTTGCATGGATATGTTTATGGAATACGCGGATCGCTTCGGCGTTGGCACCCAGCTGGAGCTTGAAACGATTTCCACCGATCATCTAACATGGATTTTAGCTGGTCTGACGATCAACAAACCCGGTATTCGGCGAGTGTGAAATTCGCCCGGGATCATTTAAACGAAGGTCTCAGGGAACGCGACGCTGCGGGCAGCTTCGACCCCGAATTGTGGCAGCGCTGCGCTGCATTCGGCGTACTGGGCTGGTGCATGCCTGAAGCCTTTGGCGGCGAGGGCCTGGACGTGGTAACGACCATCCGGATGCTGGAGGGACTTGGCTACGGCTGCCGGGACAACGCGCTGACACTCGGCTTAAACGGGCAAATCTGGAGCGTTCAGGAGCCGTTATTGCAGTTTGGCAGCGAGCAGCAGAAGCAGCGCTATCTGCCGCGCCTGTGCTCGGGTGAACTGCTGGCCGCGCATGGCATGACGGAACCCGACAGCGGATCCGACGCCTTTAGCCTGAAAACTCGGGCCGAGAAAGTTGCCGGTGGGTACGTATTGAACGGACAGAAGAGCTGTATCGGGCTGGCCCCGGTTGCCGGGATAGCCCTGGTTTTTGCCAACACCAACCCGGCAGCGAAGCAGTGGGGCGTGTCCGCCTTTCTCGTGGAGAGCCGCTCGGAAGGGTTTACCGCTTCGCAACCGAGGCGCAAGATGGGGCTGCAAACCAGCCCGCTGGGCGACATCGTGCTGGAGAACTGTTTCGTTCCCGAAGAGTATCGATTGGGCCCTGAGGGGATCGGCGTCAGCATCTTCAATCACTCCATGGATTGGGAGCGAAGCTTCATCTTCGCGAGTCATGTGGGCTCGATGGCGCGCCAGCTGGACGACTGTGTGCAGTACGCGCGGCAGCGGGAACAGTTTGGCAAAGCGATCGGCGACTTCCAGTCGGTTTCCAATCGCCTGGCCGATATGAAGTTGCGCCTTGAGACCTCGCGACTGCTGCTATACAAACTGGCATGGATGAAGGAACGGGGTGAGCATGCGGCGTTGGAGTCCGCAATGACCAAACTCCATATTGGCGAATCATTCGTAGCAAACAGCACCGATGCCATGCGTATTCATGGTGCGCGCGGCTATTTGAGCGAATACGAAGTGGAGCGGGATCTGCGTGATGCCCTGGGTGGTGTGATTTATTCCGGTACTTCGGACATACAGCGGAACATTGTGGCCAGCGTACTAGGGGTTTGAATTGAAAAATTTGCTGCATCATTCCATCCCCAACTCTGCTGCGCGGTACGCTGATCGAACTGCGTTCAAGTTTGGCGACCAGGCCCTCAGCTACGTGGATCTGGAAGCCCGCAGCAACAGGCTGGCGTGGTTGCTGGTCGAAAATGGCGTTGCGCGCGGCGATCGGGTTGGCATCCTGCTGCACAAGTGTATCGAAACCCCGATTGCCATGTACGGAATCATGAAGGCGGGTGCGGCCTATGTGCCCCTGGATCCTGGTGCCCCCGCTGCCCGGGTAGCGGCGACGCTCGGCCATTGCGATGTTCGTTGCCTGATCACGCATGCGCAGAAGAAGGCCTCGGTAGCGGCGCTGCTGGAGGCAGAACACTCCATAGAGTGCGTGGTAGGCCTGGGCGAGGTAGACCGTCGCGGAATTCGCTGTTTCGCCTGGGACTCACTGGCAGCGGCGCCGGGGGACCGGGGTCCAGCCGTGAACTGTGCAGAGCAGGACCTGGCCTACATCATGTATACCTCCGGCTCGACCGGCACACCCAAGGGGATCATGCATACCCCCGCGAGCGGCCTCAGCTACGCACGCATGGCGGCGGACACCTATGGCATTACCCACCATGACCGCCTGGGCAATCACTCGCCCCTGCATTTCGACATGTCCACGCTCGACTACCTGGCAAGCCCGCTGCTTGGCGCGCAGACCGTGATCATTCCCGAGGCCTACACCAGATTGCCCGCAAGCCTGTCGCAACTGATACAGGACGAGCGCCTTACGATCTGGTATTCGGTCCCCTTTGCCCTGATTCAACTGCTGTTGCGGGGGTTGCTGGAGCAGCGTGACTGCCGCAGCCTGCGCTGGGTGCTGTTTGGCGGTGAGCCGTTTCCTCCCAAATACCTGCAAGCCGTACGCCAGCTGTGGCCCCAGGCCGCGTTTAGTAATGTGTATGGTCCGGCGGAGGTCAACCAGTGCACCTATTATAATATTCCACCGGACGCGCAACTGACCGACGAGCCAATCCCGATTGGCAACATCTGGCACGACGTGGAGGGTCTTGTGGTCGATGAAAATGACGTGGCGGTGGGCCGCAACGAGCCCGGTGAGCTGCTGATTCGGGCCGCGACGATGATGCGCGGCTACTGGAACCAGCCCGATTTGAATGCGAGTGCTTTCTATCGGCGACCGGCCGTAAACGGCAATAGCGAGGTGTTTTACAGAACCGGAGACCTGGTGCAACAACGCGATGATGGCAACTTGATGTTTCTTGGACGCAAGGACCGCCAGGTCAAGACGCGGGGCTACCGAGTGGAACTGGATGAGGTAGAGGCAACGCTCGCGGCACATGGCCTGGTAGAAGAGGCGGCGGCGTACGTGATCCCGGGGGATGACGGCGGCCAGTTGATCGAAGCTGCCGTGGTCTTGAAAAATGACAACGGGATGGCCGTTCGGGAACTGCACGATTATTGTCTGCAAAAATTGCCTCCCTATGCCGTGCCCGCCGACATTTCGCTGCTGCGAGGGTTTCCGCGCACCACGTCCGGCAAGATCGATAGACGGGCACTGCGCGAGCAGGCCATGGGAGGACAAACCGAGGTTATTGGATTATGAATAGCGAGATCCGGGAGTATGTGGTCAGTGAACTCCTGAGTGGCAGGGCCGTTGAGGACAATGAAGACCTTCTTTTGAGTGGCCTGGTCGACTCCATTGGTGTTATGCGCCTGGTGGCCTTTATCGAGCAGCACTGCAACATTAGCGTTCCGCCACAGGACGTCACCATCGACAACTTCGCGAACCTGGCAGTTATCTGTTCCTACATTGCGGAGCGGGAGCGCGCATGAACAGTTCTTTCCGGGAAAGATCAGTGACGAGCGATCGCTCGGCTGCGGCGCCCTCCGAGGTGCAGGCTAGCTACGACTTGAGCCGCAGTCAGTCGATGATCTGGACCGGACAAAAACTGAACCCGGGGGTTCCGCTCTATAACATGGCGTTTCGTTTCGATATTTTCGGCGAAATTGACATAGCGCACTTCCAGGCGGCCTTTCAGGAGCTGGTTGATCGATGTGATGCAATGCGCACCGTATTTATCGAAGAAGACGGCGTGCCGCGACAGCTCGTGCTGCGGGGGTTGGCTTACATTCCGGATTTTGTTGATCTTTCGCAGGCAC
>CAMYKE010000300.1 GCA_947258895.1 uncultured Pseudomonadales bacterium
TCGAGTATAAGAAGAACAAACGCCCTTTTCTTGGCCACTTTACCCTAAGTAATCGAAGTACGGCAATCAATTATCAGGGTTAAGGCGGCTGCCAGCACACTACGCAAAGAAGCGTGCTGGATTGTGCAGTAACGAGGTGTTTCATCACGATCTGGACACGGCTCGTGTGCAAGAATGGCAAATAACCTTTTGATTGCGAATGTCTCTTATGTGTCGTTTCCTGCCTGACGCGATTCTTTAACAAGAACGGCAGCAATTCGGACACTGCCGCTGTTCAGATTTACGGCACACGGAATCGGAAGTAGACGCCACCAACACATTGTCACGGGACGAGAAACTGATATGGTACTATCGACTCCAAACCGACAGCCAGGAACTGGCTTTAATATGTCGGAATGATACATCAATCGAGTCTGACCCACTGCTGTCCCCTGCTAAGTGGGACAGCAGTGAGCCTGACCCCTTTGATACTTTTATGCTCCTTCCTGCGCTTGCTGACCAGGTACATATTGCGTGTATGCAAAAATCGGTATGTCTAATTCTCCCAACTGATTAGTAATCAGTGGACTAACAGCTTCCCATTCAAGTCCGCCCACACCGGTTGCCAGTTGCGGAATAGCGATGGAAGCGAGGTTCTCTTTGGCTATGAGCTTCTTTAGTGCTCGCAGGCAATGATTGACATGATTGGTGGTAGCTCTACCAGGACTTTGACCATGACGATAGCCACCTTCCTGCGTGATTAGATTGACAATGCAAGCGCCATTAGCGCCATACCAAATCCACGCCTCACCCGGTTTTGGGTGATTGATGTGACACCAATGATGGTAGTCTTTATGCATAGCGGGATATTGTTTGTGCAGGATTTTCGCTAAACCCTGATCCATTGGGTCGTTTGCGGCCACGCCATGCACAATAGCCTGGGCCCTGGTAAGCAGAATGTCTCCCGCAACTTCATGAATCATACAGCTCGTCCTTTTTATTAACTAACAATCCCTTAAAGCTATCGATAAGCACCGAGCTGGTTCATGATCCAAATCAAATTAACCATGATATGGAACCTTGTTAAAGAAAATGCGCGGTCAGATGAAGCTTTCTGCCCGCTCCTGGCACAAAGTGCGCATTCATTCACTTCCTGCTGAACGTCCGTAGTTAGGACCCTGCCACAGTCCAGAATCGCGACAAACGGAATCGGCGGTAGACGCCACATTCCGGACCGCCGGAGTTTTTTGTGAATGCTACGAGGTGTAATGCTGAGCAGCAGCGCCAACCCGGAAGCGGGGTTTAGCAGGCCAGCGACAATTAAAACTAGCAACTCGATTGGTCCTATCCTAAATATCGCAGATTGATCAAAAAATAATCCCTCCGTCCCTTTTGCTAGAACTAGTGCAAGCCCGCTCTGGGCTGAAAGCTTAAAAATGGCCCTGGTGGGCTCGTGAATCCTAAACAGGATTTCTAAAAAGTCTCCAATGACGTGAATGTTGCGGATACCGTGCAGAAACTCTTCGTGGCGGGCCGCCTAATATCTGGAAACAGGCGAGTACCCCGAAGCCAAAGCACTCAACGACAAGTGCATAAACAGCCTCTATAAAAATGCGCCTGACCTGATGTATACATGCGCTCAGCCAGACTATGGCTTAGAGAAGTACGCCGAGGTTAATCAAACGCCAAGTAACTCGAACCTGGTTGCAAACCCGGGTCATTCGGCGGTTGTCGAAACCCAACAAGTTGTTTAATCTTTGTATACCCAGCATCGACCTCGATCATTGTGAAAAAATATGCGGTATAGATAGTATGAGAAAAATATACGGTGTAGGTATCATCGGATGCGGTAATATCAGCAACAATCACGCCGAAGCCCTGAGTCTGATTGATCGCGCTAGAGTAGTAGCTGTTTCCAGTCGAAACGAACAAAAAGCACGTGATACTGCGAAAACGTTAGACTGCGAATACCATACGGATTACAAGGCGATGGTTGCACGTGATGATATAGACCTGGTCATTCTATGCACGCCAAATAAAACCCATGCATCTATAGGAATCGACGTTGCAAAGGCAGGCAAACATATCATTGTCGAAAAACCCATTGATAGTCGACTTGAGGCGGCAGATGCGTTGATACAAAGTTGCCGGGATGAAAAAGTAAAACTGACATGTATTTTTCAACATCGATTCGATCCCAGCGTCAAGATACTAAAAAAAGCCATTGAAACCAACCAACTAGGCAAGATAAGCTTTGGCGGCTGTTACGGAAAATTTTATCGTAGTCCAGGTTATTTTAAGAGTTCTCCGGGAAGAGGAACATGGAAAGTTGATGGTGGGGGGACCGTGATAATGAATGCCATTCATTATATTGATATTCTTCAACACCTAATGGGGCCTATCGATGAAGTATTTTCTTATGCAGCGACATTAGGCCATGATGATATCGAAGTGGAAGATGTGGCAACGACGGTTGTTAAATTTAAAAGTGGTGCCTTAGGTGCTGTAGAAGCAAGTTCAGCCGCTTTTCCCGGTCTATATTCCAGAATCGAAATTAACGGAGATACTGGCAGCGTTGTAATAGAAAATGATCGAATTAAGGACTGGCGTGTAAAACACGAAGACATGAGGCTGCACCCCTTATATGGCGACTTAATGAATACAGCGGAATTTACGGATAATGGTAGCCGTTTTGAACCTGCAGAACACCCCAATGTTTTTGCGGAACAGATTGAAGACTTTATTCATGCCCTTGACGAGGACCGCGAGCCTTATGTAACCGGCGAATCCGCGCGTCACTCTCTTGCAATTGTGCTTGCCATATACGAGTCAGCAGCGAGCGGACAACGGGTCAAAATATGATCCCGAACATAAAAAGGGGTCGGTGACATCTGAGAGTGATTCTCATAGAGGTTCCGGCTTCTTTGCCCCTGGTGCTGGATTCGATTACAGCACCGAAAAAAGCTCAACCATGCGCATGAACGGCTACTTTTCTTTTGAACACACTCACACTTTCAACCGGCTCAATCATTCCTCCACCAATTTTTGGAATTCGACGATAGCCCGCTTGGAGGACCCTGCGGATGCTTGGAATTCCAGGGGCCGGCATCGACAGTGGGCGCCACTTTCCGGACCCCATGACTATTTTGGAACGCGTTCGCAGTGCAGTGTTTTCGGCTTGCGCCATCTTGGAAGCGGACAATCGCTCTAAGACCGCCTGTAAACCGCAGAACGCGCCGGGGAAGCTGGAGAAGATGACGAATATATAGTCTGTGCCCTCCTGCACGACATTGGAGATACGTTGGGGAGCTTCAATCATGCCGATGTGGCTGCAGCGATCCTGCAGCCTTTCGTTTCGGAGGCTTCGTAGCGAAGTACGACAATGTTGCATTCGATGATTCGCGTCCTTCGCTGTCCCTGGTTCTGTTCGCACCGATGGTCCGGAAAGTGATGGCGGAGCCCAAGCAGAGCCTGTACAAGGCCGCGCTTGATGCCAGCCGTTGAACTCAGGTGTTGGTATGCGAAGGCAACGCTATTCGCGTATTGAGAATTAAATGGGTAAGAGAAATGTCAAGTCTAACGAAACTGATAGACGATCTTGGAGTGGAGTTGGATGCCGTAGTGGCGCTGCTTTCTAAAGACAACACTAATAAGGAAGCTATCCGGAGCGCAATCACTGATTTCAAATCTAGCTACAAGAATGCTAGAACTGGAATTCTGGAGTACGACACACCAGGGTATAAGGAGTTTAACGATGCCAGGAAGCAACTTAAAACTATCGGGGAGAGCTTTGATAGTTTGCAGCGCAAAGCACAAACTTCGTCCTCCATTCCCGATGTCGTATACGGAGTACTTGTGTTTGTGCTTGTTGCTACCGGAACTACTTCAGCGAACTTATCTCTCGCGTGGTTAGGTTGGATCACTGTGGTCGTTGCTGGCCTTACACTCGTCGCAGTTTTGATTATCGCGGGTGTTCGAAGCAATACAACTTATAGCTGGGATGAGTTGGCTGCACGTCTGTACAATTGGCTACCTAGCCGGTTCTTTGCATTGTTTATCGTTCCAGGTTTCCTTATTGCTATCTGGCTTGGGTTTGGCGGCGTGTACGCCGGTGATTTTTGCATGGGTACTTGGGACGCCCTTTATCACAGCGGCCTAACGATATCGACATTGGGATACGGTCTAGGTGAATTTCCAAGTCTCGACGCTGAGCAAGTATTGGCACTAAAGAAAGTAATGCTCGCCCAACGGTATACGCGGTGAGATTCAGAGAGATACAGGCGCCCCATAACCAGCACAAGCAACAGACGTCTGAACCGTCGGCCACTTTGCTGCCGCGAAGCATCTGCCGTGCCAATCACCGCTGTGGTGAGCGCTATAAATGTCCACTTCTCGCAATCCCCAAGTAAATCTCCGAGCATCGGACTACCAAGTCGACCGACTGCAATTAGAACGATCCGGCAATTTATTTAAACCGGTATCCAATAGTTCCTGATGCTCGGTAATCCCCGCTATATCACCGTTTTAGCTTGTCAAAATCAGTCGGTGTCGCAGCGTTTGCTAACGAAAGCACGATTCGCCCAGCAAACGATTCCCTTTTTCTTTAATGGTTTGACGGCGCGACGGTGATATCGAAATGAAATATGGGTTCGCACTTGCCGAGCGAATCCTAGAGGGCGATTGCGGGATCGTCGCCAACGTCGGCCTGGACGAAGATTACATAGGCGCCTTCAACGGCAGCGATTTGTCGCAATGCCTCCGTCACTCTCCTCTCTATTTCTGCAAGGTTACCACCGGGGCGAAGCCTCCGAAAATCAGCCGCTTGCCGTCGAACGGCATCGGGTTCTTTTCCGGATCCATACGAGGATCTGCCTTTGACGGATTATTCATCATCTCCGTCATTTTCTCCATTCCGGCGTCGCGCGTCGCCTTGTCCGGCCATTCGATCCAGGAGAACACGACCGTCTCGTCGTCTTTCGCCTGCACGGCCTTCCTAAAGTCGGTCAGCCTGCCGTCCGGCACATCGTCGCCCCAGCATTCCAGGATGCGAACGGCGCCGAGATCCATGAACAAGCCGTCTCCGGTTTCGGCGTGGTCTATGAATCGTTGCTTGTTCGCGGTCGGCACGGCGATTACGAATCCGTCGATATAGCTCACAATGAATCTCCTTCAGTTTGAATTTACCGCGGCTTCGAGCGCTGCAATGTCGATCTTGCGCATTGTCATCATCGCCTCGAAGGCGTGTTTCGCCTCGCTACGGTTGGATCTCGTTGTCAGATCGAGCAGTCGACGCGGCGTGATCTGCCAGGAAAAGCCCCAGCGGTCCTTGCACCAGCCGCAGGCGCTCTCGGCGCCGCCGTTGCCAATGATCGCGTCCCAGTAGCGGTCGGTCTCTTCCTGATCGTCTGTCAGCACCATAAAGCTGACGGCTTCGTCCGGCGTGAAGTTCGGCCCACCATTCAGGCCGACAAACTTGCGTCCGAGCACAGTAAATTGGACCGTGAGTTCACTGCCTTCCTGACCGCCGGGAAAATCGCCGGGCGCTGTATTCAGGCGGAATACCTGACTGTCGGGAAAGGTGGCCGCGTAAAATTCTGCGGCCTTGCTGGCTTCGCCGTGGTCGAACCACAGGCAAGTTACGAGTTCGGTCATTTTGTTTCTCACTTATGGCTGCTGTGTAAAGTTGATATCAGGCCGTCAAGGCGGCGTCGAAAAAAGCGAGTTGAGCGGCAGGCAGCGCGGTTTGGCATCCGGGTCAAGGAAGGCGCGGTAGAGTTTCTCCGGTTTCGCCGCAAAAACTCGATGCAGATGAACGGTGCTGGACATGATCGATTCTCCCGTTACGGAAGCTATTCA
>CAMYKE010000301.1 GCA_947258895.1 uncultured Pseudomonadales bacterium
CCGCCTCGATGCCACGCAGAGTATCTATGGTGGGGCCAAGTATCTGGCCCGGTTGAAGCAACAGTTGGCAGGGACATTGCCGGAGCCCGATCTCACCTGGTACGCATTGGCGGCTTACAATGTTGGTCTCGGACACTTACGGGATGCCCAGACGCTGGCGCAGCGCATGCATAAAAATCCGTTGGCCTGGAACGATCTCAAGGAGGTCTTGCCCCTGTTGAGTAACCCGTTGTATTACAAATCGCTGAAATACGGGTACGCGCGGGGCCGGGAACCGGTGCGGTATGTGCAGCAAGTGCGTGAGTACGAACATATCTTGCTGCAACACCTGGCTCCGCTCGATAAGCTGGTGACGACCGCTGCCGATGCAGCCGAGGACGGCTCCGCAAGCCAGTAACTTATGAGCGCAGTGAGAAGGCTGTGCGCTGCAAACCTGTTTTCTGCGCCGCTGATCGCGCCTGGACGCCGCAGCTGTTTTTGGGCGCACCGCTCGCGGGCTAGCGATCCGTGGCTGCGTCCGTTCGGGTCGTCAATCTGAATAGTGTGGCGGTATACATGCAAATATAGATGGTGCTGAAAATCCAGCCCGGCAATACCGTCATAAATATTTCCGGCGTACCGGCCAGGTAATTGATTCCCCAGGACGCGCAGTACACCATCAGACACGTGCTGCAGATCGTTATTGCGGCCTGCCACCGGGGCCGGTGGCTCAGTTGAAACAGCCATTCCATAATGAGGTTCATGGCCAGGGTCAGGACAAAGCTGAAACTGCCCTGGGTCGCGGCGGCTTTGAGTGAAGCTTCCACGCCATGCGCCATGTTGGCGACAAATGCCCAGCCACCGTATGCAATAAATCCGGCCAGCGCGGATAGCAAGCTGCGGGCTTTGCTGGATCGGGGTATAAAACGAGTGACCATCGGTCGATTAATCGATCGGCGACATTTCCCGCATGCGTTGCCCTTTCCGATTCAAAGCAGCAGGGGGGTTGCGAGGCATTGTTACGTGGCTTATTCCATGTTTCTCGCACGGTGCTCCGTCGTGGTAATGAAAATCGATTCGGTTGGCAGTGACTACGAGATGGGAAAAGCTGACCGTGCTGGCATCTCCACGGTGCATGCAGACGGAGCTCGCCCCTTTGCCATGACCATGGGAGTGGTGATAGTTGCGCAAACTGGCGGCACTGACTCCGGTGTCTGCATGGTTTTTTTGAAACCAGTCAGTGCGTGCGGCAACTACCCTGGCCGTATCGAAAGAGGAGGACGAGATGGGCATCTCCCGCGCGTCGGCGACGCTCAGCTGCGATCCATCCCAGCACAGCAAGCGCGGTTGCTTGACGCCGTCGAACAGCGCCAGTGTGAAGCCGCGGTAGCGTGCCAGGGGCTGGTTCCTCAGGTGGGGGATGACGGCGGCTGCGGGCATGTGTGCCAATTCGCGTAGCAGCTGACCTCGACTTATCCAGTCCTTGCGGTCGGTAGCGGCAATCGCAGCATAGTTGTTGAGTAAACACATTGCCGAGCCATACTCGTTTACGCATATCCATGTGCCCCCGGCATCGGTATCCCGCGGGGCAATGACCGCGACCCCGGCGTCACGGATTTTCTGCGGCGGGGCAGCGCGTTGCCGTGTATTCAGCTCATCGCGATTGAAGAAGACCTCGTATCCGCGCGGGGCAACCAGCCACGTCAGGGTGCACATTCCAGCTGCTCTTCGTACACGAGTGTCGAGGGTGCGATGCCGAAATCTGCGCTTACCGGTAGTTCGAGCATTTTCAGGAGTGCAGCAATGATCGCGTAATGATGCGTGGTATGGCCGTGCAGGAAGATGAGTTCCCGCTCCAGCGACGTCGGGACATCCCGGGCGCGAGGTGCCGCAGTGGAGGTGCATAACCGTGCGGTGAGCGGCTGCTTTGCGAGCTGACGATCCTCACCAAGCCTTTTCTTAAGCGTAGCTAGCCGATCCCGGGTAGCGCGGATGGTGGCGACGGCGAACTGGCGATCGGTTTCGATACGCGGGTCGCGGTCGCGCGCATCATAGAAAATTTGCCCGCTGGCCAGCCCATCAAAAAAGCGCGTGTAATGGTCCAGGATATGGCGCATGTGCTTGCCTGCGGACGCTACAAAACAGGGCTCGAAAGCCCGGGTGTAATTCAGGTTTGAAAGACCTTGCACGATCGCGAGGCCCGTTTCCAGTACTTCGATGTTGTCATCGACAACGCTAATTAATGGCAACCTCGCGCTCCTTAGTATTCTTTGGTGTCAGTTTGTCAGATGCCGGGGGGCAGCGGCAAGTTACACCCTGTATTTGCAGGGTACCCAATGCGCGGACACCGGTCTGTAGAAAGCTAATCCTAATTCGTGTATGGCGCTATATTAACCTATCATGGGGGGTGTGTTGACCCGTAAAATACTCATTTCCCGGCAAAAAGTTGCCGCAAGTCACGTGGAGGGTCGATGAACTACCTTGCGCACCTGTACCTCGCCAATCAGATCAGCAAGGACCCGCTGGCTTTAATCGGGAACCTGATGGGTGATTTTGTGAAAGGACCGCTGTATGAGCAGTATCCTGGGGCAGTACTGGGCGGTATCAGGCTGCACCGCAAGATCGACAGCTACACCGATAACCATGAGCAGGTTCGCCGCAGTCGAGCACTGTTTGAACCGCCACTGAGGCGTTTCGCGGGTATTGTACTGGACATCGGCTTTGATCATTTCCTGAGTCGACACTGGCAACGTTTCGCCGATGACGGGCTCGAGGAATTTGCCGCATACTGCTATGCAGTTTTGCAGGCGCACAATGATCTTTTACCACCGCGGCTGCAGGGCATGTTGCCGCGCATGATCGAGTCCGATTTGCTGGCATCCTATGGCTCGATGCACAGGCTGGATCGGGTCTTCGGCGGAGTCGCCGGCCGGGTGCGCAAGGGCGAACCGCTGGTAAACGCGGCGCGGTTCATCGCCATCCACTATCAACCGCTGGAGACTCATTTTCTGGAATTTTTCCCGGACCTGATCGGGTTCGTCGCAAACGAACAGGCCCGCATATCGCGGGGTGGCTGATAAGTGTGTAAACTACCGCACCTTCATTAATTGCTGGTTGTTATTGAATGGAACTGAACGCTACGTCTGAACTCATCGAGGATATCCGTGGGGGGAAAATGGTTATCCTCATGGACGATGAAGACCGGGAAAACGAAGGCGACCTGATCATCGCTGCACAGCACGTTTTTCCCGAGACTATCAATTTCATGGCCCGCCATGCGTGCGGTCTGATTTGCCTGACGCTGACGCCCGAGCGTTGCAAACGGCTCAGGTTACCGCTCATGGTGCATGACAACA
>CAMYKE010000302.1 GCA_947258895.1 uncultured Pseudomonadales bacterium
CCGATGCAAATTTTACTTCTGATCCTGGTACTGCCCCTGAGCGCCGCATTCCTGGTGCCGCTTTGCGGTCGCTGGCCGAATCTGCGCGAAACGGTCAGCCTGCTGGCGGGCGGTATGTTGTTACCACTGTTGGCGCAATTAACACAGGCGTCGTCCGAAGAAGTGCTCTTACTCCCGTCACCATTGCAGGAAGTGCCAATCGCATTTACGGTCGAACCGCTGGGACTGTTGTTCGCGTGGGTGGCATCCACCCTGTGGCTGGTAACCACCGTATACGCCATCGGCTATATGCGTGCCCACGGCGAGCAAAATCAGACCCGCTTCTATTGTGCGTTTGCCGTGTCGATCAGTGCCACCCTGGGGTTAGCGTTCGCGGCGAACCTGTGGACCCTGTTTTTGTGCTACGAACTCCTGACCCTGTCTACCTACCCGCTGGTTACCCACAGTGGCACCGACGCGGCGCGTCGCGGGGGGCGAGTATACCTGGGCGTATTACTGGGCACCTCGATAGGACCCTTGCTGCTGGCAATCATCATCACGCTGCAACTGGCCGGCAGTCTGGACTTTGTCCCGGAAGGCTTACTCACGGGCAAGGCCCCCGATTGGGTGCTGGCATTGCTTTTATTACTCTATACCCTGGGTATCGGCAAGGCCGCAATCATGCCGCTGCACAGGTGGTTACCCGCTGCCATGGTGGCACCGACACCGGTCAGCGCGCTGTTGCATGCAGTGGCGGTAGTGAAGGCCGGGGTATTTACGGTCATCAAGGTGACCGCGTTTATCATCGGCGCGGATTTTCTCAATGAGTCCGTGGTGCGTCAGGGGCTTATATACCTGGCCCTGCTGAGCATGCTGGTGGGAGCCTGGTTTGCTTTCAAGCAAGACAATCTCAAGCTGCGGCTGGCGTACTCAACGGTAAGCCAGCTTGGCTATATTACCCTGGGCGCGCTGCTTGCCAATGCTTCCGGCATGATTGGTGCGGGAATGCACATCGCGATGCACGGGGTTGCCAAGATTACCCTGTTTTTCGCCGCCGGGGCCATCCTGGTAGCTACCCATAAAGCCAATATCAGCGACATGGCGGGCCTGGGTCAGCACATGCCCGTTACCTTCGGGTGTTTTCTGGTCGCCAGCCTGAGCATTATCGGCTTGCCACCCTGGGGGGGCTTCTGGAGCAAATGGTATTTGGCCCAGGGAGCAATTGAAGATCAACAATGGCTAGCCCTGGCAGTTTTGATGGGCAGTTCCCTGTTAAGCGTGGCGTATCTACTGCCCGTGGTTACCACTGCCTTCTTCCGACCATCCGCGCAACCCGAAGTCGCATACCAGGAAGCTCCCTGGCCCTGCCTGCTGGCGATGGGCGTGACGGCACTCGGCTGCCTGGCACTCTTCTTTACACCGCAACCCCTGCAGGCACTGGCAAGTGCTGCCGCTGGAGGAATCATATGGCCGTGAACGAAGAAAAGCTCCATATTTTTGACAAGCCGCGCAATGTCCGCATCCTGCTCGGCCTGTTGTACCTCGTCTGTGGCTTGCTCGCTATAGCTGACTTCTGGATTCACCGGCACGCGTATCATCCGCTGGAAGAACTACCCCTGTTCTACGGTATATATGGCTTTGTCGGCTGCGTCACGCTGGTGATGGCGGCAAAGGAACTGCGAAAACTGGTCATGCGCGGGGAAGATTACTATGATCGCGACTGAATGGCCGCCCTTCCTGTGCTTCTATCTGGGCGCACTGCTGGTGGCATTCAGTCCCGGTCGCTGGCGCGGGAGCCTGTCGCTGGCAGTTCCGCTAGCGAGTGCGCTGGTGCTGGTAAATCTCGAGTCGGGCACTTCCATCAGCCTGTCGCTGATGGATTTGCAGCTGGTACCCCAGCGGGTAGACGCGTTGAGCCTGGTTTTTGCCTGGCTATTTCACATCGCCGCATTCCTCTCTTTTCTGTTTGCCTGGCACCTGCGCGACCCGGTGCAGCAGGTAGCGGGGCTACTGTACGCCGGTAGCGCTTTAGGCGCCGTGTTTGCAGGAGACCTGCTGACACTGTTCGTGTTTTGGGAAATGCTTGCGGTGACTTCGGTGTTCCTGATCTGGACCCGGCGCAGCGAACGAGCCCTGGCAGCGGGGAAACGCTACCTGATTTTGCAGGTCCTGTCCGGCGTGCTGCTGCTGGCCGGCAGCCTGTTGTACTCCCGGCAGGTCGGATCCCTGTCTTTCGATGCCATCGACCCCCGATCAGTGGGGGGCATGCTGATTCTGGTGGCGTTCGGTATCAAGTGCGGGTTTCCGCTGCTCCACACCTGGCTTACCGACGCCTATCCGGAGGCCACGGCCACGGGAACCGTGCTCCTTTCAGCATTTACTACCAAGGTAGCGATATATGCGCTTGCACGCGGTTTTGCCGGGACTGAGTGGCTCATCTACATCGGTGCGATCATGACCTGCTTCCCCATTTTTTATGCCGTGATCGAGAACGACCTTCGGCGGGTATTGGCGTACAGCATGATTAACCAGCTCGGGTTCATGGTCTGCGGCATTGGTTTGGGGACCAATCTGGCACTGGCCGGCGCGGTCGCGCACGCCTTTAACGACGTAATTTTCAAGGGATTACTATTCATGAGCATGGGGGCGGTGCTGTTTCGGACCGGGTGTAGCCGGGCGACCGATCTCGGAGGTCTGTACAAGAGCATGCCTAAAACTGCTGGCTTCTGCATTGTGGGTGCGGCATCAATCTCGGCATTCCCCCTGTTTAGCGGCTTCGTCAGCAAATCGCTGATAATGAGCGCCATGTTGCAGGAGCATTACGACCTGATCTGGTTGGCACTGCTATTCGCATCTGCGGGGGTGTTCCACCATGCGGGTATCAAGATTCCCTACTTTGCTTTCTATGCCCATGATTCAGGGCTGCGTCCCCAGGAAGCACCCGGCAATATGCTGCTGGCGATGGCGCTGGGGTCGGTGCTCTGCATTGGCATTGGCTGTTACCCCGAGGCGCTGTACAGCATGCTCCCGTGGCAGTTTGATTACGATCCATTCACTGCGAGCCATGTGCTGAGCCAACTGCAGCTGCTGTTCTTTGCTGCGCTCGCTTTCGCCTGGTTGAATATCGCCGGCAGTTACCCGGCCGAAAAAGTATCACTTAACCTCGATTTAGACTGGAGCTACCGGTATTTCCTTGCCGGCCTGATCCGGCGCGCCGAGGCCTGGCTAAGGGAGCGCTGGCGAACCTTGCTGGGATTTGGGCAACCGCTGATGAACGCCGCACTGCTGTTTGGTGAGCGGATTTACGGCATCGAAAAGTTGTTGTTCCCCAAACCGCCCTCCGGCATGCTGGGA
>CAMYKE010000303.1 GCA_947258895.1 uncultured Pseudomonadales bacterium
CGCGCCAAAATCGATATGGCTTCGCCAAACCTGAATATGCGCGACCCGATCATCTACCGGATTCGCCGGGTCCACCATCACCAGACCGGGGAAGAGTGGTGCATCTACCCGATGTATGATTTCACCCATTGCCTTTCAGACGCCCTGGAGGGCATTACCCACTCCCTGTGCACGATGGAATTTGAAGACCACCGCCCACTTTACAACTGGGTGCTGGAAAACGTGTCTGCGCCTGCTCATCCGCAGCAAATCGAGTTCGCACGGCTCAACCTGAATTACACCCTGACCAGCAAGCGCAAACTGAAGGCACTGGTCGACGAAGGCCTGGTCGAAGGCTGGAATGATCCGCGGATGCCGACCATATCGGGGTTGCGCAGGCGCGGCTACACACCCGAGTCAATCCGCCAGTTCTGCGAGAATATCGGCGTTACCAAAGCCGATGGGGTGGTCGATATCCATATGCTGGTGCACAGCATCCGCGATCACCTGGAGTCCAGCGCGCCGCGCGCAATGTGCGTATTGCGACCGTTGAAGGTAGTGATTACCAATTATCCCGGGGGACAAACGGAACAGTTGAGTGCGCCGATACACCCGGATAATCCCGGCATGGGTGAGCGTACCTTGCCGTTTGGCCGCGAAATCTATATCGAGCAGGATGATTTTGCCGAAGTCCCACCGCCGAAGTACTTTCGGCTGGCGCCCGGCAGGGAGGTGCGGTTGCGCAATTCCTATGTCGTTCGTTGTGATGAGGTAGTAAAGGACGAACAGGATAGGGTCATCGAATTACGCTGCAGCTATGACACCAAAACGCTCGGCACCAAACCCGAGGGGCGCAAGGTAAAGGGTGTCATCCACTGGGTCGCGGCGGATGCTGCCGTCAATTGCGAGGTCAGGCTCTACGACTTGCTGTTTCGGGACGAGGCCCCTGACAGCGACGATTTCCACAGCCATTTAAATCCGCGCTCGCTGGAAGTTTTGCCCAACTGCAAGGCCGAGGCCGGTCTGCGTGGTGTTGGCCCCGAGCAGCGCTTTCAATTTGAACGGCTCGGCTACTTTTGCACGGACCGTTACGACTCGAGGCCGGAGCGCCTGGTATTCAACCGCACCGTAACGTTGCGCGATACCTGGGCCAAGGTGCAACAGAAACAGCAGGCGAAAACTACCGCGTGAGTAGCACTGTTCCCGAACTCGTGATCTACAATTCGATGACCGGCGCCAAGGAGCCACTGGCTCCGCTGGAGCCCGGTGTCGTAACCATGTATGTGTGTGGCATCACGGTCTACGATTACTGCCATATTGGCCACGCGCGGGTGATGGTGGCTTTCGACATGGTAGCGCGCTATCTGGAGTACCGCGGGTATGAAGTACGCTATGTGCGCAATATCACCGATGTCGACGACAAGATATTCGCTCGGGCGCGCGACAACGATGAACCCTTTCAGGAACTTACCGAGCGCTTTATCACTGCAATGCATGGGGATGAGCGGGCGCTGAATGTGCGCCAGCCCTGGTCTGAGCCCCGCGCGACCGAGCATATGGACGACATCGTCGAAATGATCAAGGTCCTGGTAGCGAAGGGCTTTGCCTATCAGGCAGCAAATGGCGATGTCTACTACCGGGTGACGCGGTTTGCCGACTATGGCAAGCTCAGCAAGCGCAACATTGACGACCTGCGCGCCGGCGCCCGCGTCGAAGTGGGGGAACAAAAGGAGAACCCGCTGGACTTTGCGCTGTGGAAAGCCGCCAAGCCCGGCGAAGCCGCATGGCCCTCGCCGTGGGGTTCGGGCCGGCCGGGCTGGCATATCGAATGCTCCGCGATGAGCACCAGGTGTCACGGCGCAACCTTCGATATCCATGGCGGAGGCCCGGACCTCAAGTTTCCCCACCATGAAAACGAGATCGCCCAGTCCGAAGCGGCCACCGGCAAACCATTTGTTAACCTCTGGATGCATGCCGGTCCGGTGCGCGTCGATAGCGAAAAAATGTCCAAATCCCTGGGAAATTTTTTCACGATCCGTGAAGTCCTGGAGAAATATAACCCGGAGGTCGTGCGTTACCTGCTGCTGTCCACCTTGCTGGCCGCTGGTAAAACAGGCCGAGTACACCGTTACCCAGACTTTGCAAGCAGTCCACCAACGCAGGGCAAAGAGCTTCCTGGCGATTGATCTCACGAACGAGGTCAAACAACACCGAGAGCGCCACCGGGGTATTAAAATCATCGTTCATAGCATTATAACAAGATTGTCGCCAATTTAATACATCGAAGCTACTAGTATCTGATGCTGAAATTCCATCTAGTGAACGATAAGCTTCCATTAACCGATTAAATCCTTTTTCAGAAGCTATCAAGGCATCATTTGAAAAATCCAAGATACTTCTATAATGAGCCTGAAACATAAAAAATTTAGCTACTGTAGGTGAAAATGCTTTGCTTAAGACTTTATTGTTACCACTAAATAATTCTTCCGGAAGAATATTGTTTCCAGTGGATTTGGCCATTTTTTTGCCGTTTAAAGTAAGCATATTGGCGTGCATCCATACCTTAACAGGAGATACCTTGTTTGTCGCCTCCGCTTGTGCGATTTCACATTCGTGATGTGGAAATTTTAAATCCATTCCCCCACCGTGAATATCAAATTGAGGTCCTAGATACTTAGTGCTCATAGCGGTACATTCAAGATGCCAACCAGGAAAACCCTCACTCCAGGGGGAAGGCCAGTGCATAATATGCTCAGGTTCTGCTTTCTTCCAAAGTGCAAAATCCTGGGGATTTTTTTTCTCACTCTGGGCCGTCAACTCACGGGTGTTGGAAATCATATCTTCAAGATTTCTTCCACTGAGTATTCCATATTTATGATCTTCATTGAATTTTTTGACATCAAAGTACACGGATCCATTTTTTGCGTAAGCATAGCCTTCAGAAATGATTTTTGAAACAATTTGGATCTGTTCTATAATGTGGCCAGTGGCTGTAGGTTCAATGCTTGGCGGCAATGCATTAAATCTTGCCATTGTTTTGTGAAAATCGACCGTATATTTTTGTACCACTTCCATTGGCTCCAAATTATCAAGTCGGGCCTTTTTCAAGATTGGGTCTTCACCACTTTCTCCATCATTTTCGAGATGCCCGGCATCGGTTATGTTACGAACGTATCGGACTTTATAATCCAGATGTTTTAAATATCTGTAGACCAAATCGAAGGAAAGGAAAGTACGGCAATTTCCCATATGAACCTCGCTATACACCGTCGGCCCACAAACATACATCCCAACAGTGTCCGTATGAATAGGTTTGAAGAGTTCTTTGGTTTTTGA
>CAMYKE010000304.1 GCA_947258895.1 uncultured Pseudomonadales bacterium
CCAGTCGCGATCGAATAACAGCTCGGTAGCTTGCGGGTTTTGAAAGTAGCCCCGGGTCGCAGAGGGGCCGCGGAACTGGATGTTTCCCTCTTCGCGCTCCGACAGTTCGCGACCGGCGGCATCGACGATGCGGATCTCATATCCGGGCAGTGGCCGGCCACAGGCGACGACCTGCAATGCGCTGCTATCGCCCTGCGCAGCCGGTTTCGCATAGCCGTTTTGCTGCAGTGCGTCCCGCTCGATGCGGTCGATCAGCGCGCCGCGCCGCAGAGGGGGGAAGGCGAGCCCGACGGCAGCTTCGGCGAGACCATAGACCGGCATAATCGCGTTGGGATTGAGGCCGTAGGGCTCGAAACGCTCTGCAAAACGGGTGAGTGTCTGCGCACAGATCGGCTCGGCGCCGTTGAGCGCGGCGCGCCAGCAGCTCAGGTCCAGGCCTTCAATCTCGTTGTCGGGAATCTTTGTCATACAAAGTTCGTAGGCAAAATTGGGTGCCGGCGACAGCGTGCCACGGTGGTTGTGGATGGCCTGCAACCAGCGCCACGGGCGGATCAGGAAGGCTGTCGGTGGCATGAGTACCAGGCGCATGCCGATATACAAGCTCCCCAGCCATGCTCCGATGAGGCCCATATCATGGTAGAGCGGCAGCCAGCTCACGAATACGTCTTCCGGCGTCGCCTCGATCGCAGAGCCCATAATGCGTATATTTGCAAGCAACTGGGCATGAGTCAGGATCACTCCCTTGGGTTGCCCCGTGCTACCGGAGGTATATTGCAGCAGCGCAACATCATCCGCTTGAACCGGTACTGGATTAAACCGCTCGCCGGGTGCGCTTAACGCCTCCGGGGTCACCACTGCGGTGAGGGAAGGCACGTGGCTTTTCAGCAACCGCGTTACCGTCTGGGCCTGCTTGATCGAGATCAGTATCCTGGCCCTGGCATTGTCAAGCAGTTTGGCGTGGCGTTGCAGATGATCCTGCAACTGGGAAGCACGCATCGGTGGATAGATCGGGACAGGAATACCTCCGGCTAACAGGATGCCAAAAAAACTTTCCAGATAGTCGCGACCGGTTGGCAGCATCAGGGATACGGCTTGCCCCGGCAGCAAGCCGTGCTGTACCAATCCGGCGGCAATCCGGCGCGCGCCGGAATCGAGGTCAGCATAGGTGATCACGCTAGGGGGGTGTGCGCCGTCCGCATACAATTGCATATGGGGTCGATCGGGTTGCTGCTTAACATGCCATTGCAGCACTTCGGTCAAGGTTTGCGCCTGCAACGGCATCGCCGCAGCACTGGCGAGCCCGGCGGTGCCGGATTCCGGGGCAAGTTCTGTGGGTTGCGCGGATATGCCGCTGGTGGGAGCGACGCCGCGGGCAGTTACGATCTCCGTCAGCAGGTCGCGGGGCGTTGACGCGCTACTGAACAGGTGTTCCGGCAGGCGCACGGACAGATTACGCTCGATTCTCAACAGGAGCTCTACGCGGGACAGGCTATCAAAACCGAGCTCACGGTCCAGGTCGCTATCTAGGGTGACGCGGGCGGGGGTGTGCCCGGGGCGCAATTCCAGGCAGAGTTCCCGGACAATGGTCAACAGGCGAGCCGCGGCATCGGTGCGGCTCTCTTGACCTGAGCCCTGGTGTGGATCCACAGTTGCCATACTCCCTCGGCTTGGGTCACTATTGTGGGTTGGTAACCTGAAATCGGGGGCGGTTCCGGGCATGAGCGCCGCCAGTCTGTCAAAACAAGCCGCTAGCCGTCGGCCACTTCTCTCGAATTCGTGTAATATACCGCTAAATACTAGAGCTTTTTGGACGGGATTGCGACGCCGGATTAGGGCAACTCGAACCATCCAAAAGCCACTGCTACGCCATCGCAAACATCTGTGTCGAGCTGCCAAAATCAGAATTCTGATGTATCGTGTTTGCGGGTTACCTGTTGCGGGAATTTCACAGATAATCCGCTACGCAGCGGACGGTTGGCGTTCAATAATCAACCATATGTTGTGATTTTACAGCATTACAGGAGAACCCCCGGATGAACAACCCTGACCCTGGATTACGTGCCAATATCAGTAAGCTTGGCGAGCTGCTTGGTACCACGATCAGGAAACAACTCGGTGACGAGTTTCTGGCCCGGATAGAATGCATCCGTACGCTATCGAAGTCATCCCGCGGTGGCAACGACGCGGACCGGGTGCGGTTGCTCGAGACCCTGCAAAACCTCTCCGATGAAGAACTGGTTCCGGTTGCCCGCGCGTTCAGCCATTTCCTGAACCTGGCGAATATTGCCGAGCAGTTTCATACCATCTCGCGCCATTGCCAGAACGATGTATGCACTCCGGAGCCGTTCAAGCAACTGGTGGGCAAGTTGCGAGACGCCGGCACCAGCGATGCGCAGGTTCGCGAGGCCGTCGAGGAGCTTTCGATTGAGCTGGTATTGACGGCGCACCCCACCGAGATTACCCGGCGCACCATGATCTACAAATATGCGCTCATAAACGATTGCCTGGAAGAGCTCGAGCTGGATGATCTCACCGAGCAAGAGCGCAAGGTATTGCTGCGGCGCGTAGAGCAGTTGGTGAGCCAGGCCTGGCATACCAACGAGATTCGCCAGCAGCGCCCGACCCCGGTGGATGAGGCGCGCTGGGGCTTTGCCGTGATTGAACATTCGCTGTGGCATGCGATCCCCGAATATTTCCGCCAGCTCGACGAGCGCCTGCGAGACAGCTTCGGCTTTGGATTGCCGCTGAATTCGGCGCCAGTCAGGGTAGCGTCCTGGATGGGTGGTGACCGCGATGGGAATCCCTTTGTCACGGCTGAAGTCTCTACCCGGGTGCTGTTGACCAGTCGGCGCGTCGCGACCGGCTTGTACCTGTCTGACATCCAGGAACTGGTGAGTGAACTGTCAATGACCGATGCCTCGCGGGAATTGCTGGAACGCACCGGCGATAGTCCGGAACCCTACCGGTATTTGCTGCGCAAGTTACGCCTGGATTTGAGCGAAACCCTGGCCAGCCTGGTCGCGCAGTTAAGCGGCGAGGCTAGCGAGGCGCGTGACCTGATTACCAGTGAAAGCCAGCTGCGCGAGCCGCTGGAACTTTGCTACCGGTCATTGAAGGAGTGTGGCATGGATATCATCGCCGATGGCCAGTTGCTCGATGTGTTGCGTCGGCTAAACTGTTTCGGTCTCAATCTGGTGCGGCTGGATTTTCGCCAGGACGGATCGCGCCATACCCAGGTATTCACCGAACTCACCCGTTATCTGGGAGTGGGCGACTATGGGGAATGGAGCGAGGAACAACGCCAGGCG
>CAMYKE010000305.1:0-5486 GCA_947258895.1 uncultured Pseudomonadales bacterium
GATATGAGAAAGACTTTCTCTTGAGCGAGGCGGAACAATACACCACCCGAATGGCCGCTGAACAGCAAGCCTTTGCAAAACTTTTGAAGGCCGCGAAACTCCCTGCCGCTCGCAAGGCCGAAATCAATGATCTCATGCTGGGCTACTACAAACGATTCCGGCAAATGGTAGACGGGATCAACCAGCTTAGAGCGAATCAGCACAAAGCGGTTGATGCAGCAGAGGCGATGCTTCCGGTGCTGTATCAGGCCGTGAATACTACCAAGAGTCTGCTGCTGGACAATGAGTCGCAGATAGCCGTTCAACGGACACAACTCTCGATAGTCCTTGTTAGTATTCTACTCTTGACAGCTGCGCTGACGGGCGGTGCCCTGTTCCTTCTGGCGCGCGGTATTATCGGAAACTTGAGGCATTTGCAGAAGACAATCCAAGAGGTAGCCGAGGGCAATACGGACGCCCGCGCGCACCTGAGCAGCGGCGATGAGCTCGGTCAACTGGCTGACGTCTTCGATAATCTTCTCGACGAACGCGTGACGCAAATGGCCGAAGCTGAGAAGGAAAACGAGCGGCTCAATAACTCTATCATCGAGCTCATACGAGCGGTGGCTCAAATCAGCCAGAAAGACTTCACGGTCAAGGCTCCTGTGACCGAGGACGTGACCGGTGCGATCGGCGACGCGCTTAATCTGCTAACCACGGAGACATCTGATATTTTGCAACAGGTAACTCAGGTTTCACGTGAGGTTTCAGCAGCATCGAGGAAGGCAAAGACCATATCCGATACCGTAACAACGATTACAAATAACGAACGACTGAAAGTGCAAAAGAGCTTTCAAGAGCTGGAGGTGTCGGCGAACAGGATGAACCAGATCGCAGAGATGGCTCAAACCGCCAGCTCAACCGCTGACAAAGCGATTCAAACAACCGAGACGGCGCGAGAGACGGTAACGAGTACCGTGACCGGCATTAACACTATTCGTGACACCATCCGCGAAACGGAAAAACGTCTCAAGCGGCTGGGTGATCGCTCTCAGGAAATAACCGGCGTTGTCAACCTTATCAACAACATCGCTGAACGTACGCATATCCTGGCGTTGAACGCCAGTATGCACGCCGCGTCGGCGGGTGAAGCGGGACGCGGATTCGCTGTGGTTGCAGACGAGGTCCAGCGGTTGGCTGAAAATGCCCGCGAGGCTACCTCCGAAATTGCGACCTTGGTAAATAACATCCGGGTTGAGACGGCGGACACGGTAACGACTATGAATACGGTGATCAGCCAAGTGGCGGACGGAACGCGACTGGCTCAAGAGGCCGGTGAGCGAATGCAAAGCACGCAGCTGGCAACAACTGAGTTGGTCGAATCGGTGCAGAAGATCGCTGCCGAGTCAAGTGCGCAGGCGCGCCTCAGTAACGAATTGCGCGAACAGGCGCGTGAAATTGAAGCGAGCACTCAGGAGACGAGTAAAGGTATGAAAATGCAGGCCGCGCAGACTAACCGCCTGGTGCTGTTTGCGGCCAAACTCGTGCAAGCGGTCGCGGTGTTCAATCTGCCTCAACAGGCCGTGACGTCTGACTCCGACTCGATATCCGCTGTAGCGGAGAACGCGGATAAGAATCTGCCTGAAACACCCATGCGGGAAGCCATCTGACCGTCTCGGTCGCCGCACCTGCGGACTGGACCAGCGATTTAGGTTATCGACCAGGGGACAAGTGAGACATCATGCGTACGCCGAACCCAGCGGTATGTGTCGTCGATGAGGAGCTCGAGGAGCTTGTTTGCTTTTTAGCCTCACTCGTTTCCGTCAATGCAAACGATGATCAGTCTAGCTTCGGTCTTGAGACCCTGGAGCAGTTTGCGAGTGGGGCGCTAGATCTCGGCAACGTCGCCGGTCGTAAGGGACTTGATGGACTGCAAGGGGTGTGTTCTTTGCTTCAGAGCGACTTGGCCCGTCTTGCCGAGCAGGCGGAGCCTGCTTCTGCCGTTCAGCGCGAATGGCTTAGCGCGTGGCCGTCTTTGGTGCTGGATTATTTGAACACACCCTGTGACCCTCAGCACGGTTTGGCCATGGTGCAGCACCTGCAAAGTCCGGGCTGGAAACCAGACCGGTCCGACCAGGAGGTCATTGAATTACAGGAATGGTTTGTGCTGCAAGCCATCGAATCGGAACCCGGAATCGAACCGGATGTATCGCACGCCGTTGCAGATAAGACTCAGGAAGATTGTGCCGGAACTCGACGAGGCGGCACAGGAGTTAGTAGATCTGTTACGTGCAGAGCTTGCCGAGATTGTAGTGGTTCGAGAAGAACTGGTGAGGCCGATAGTCGCTCAAGAGAGCGCACACGCCAATCGCCTGCAAGCGCTCGAGCAGTATGCCGAACGGGCACAACGCATCAGTTCGGCGGCCGAGTTGGTGGGCCTCGCGGGTTTACATCAGAGTGTCGTACAGATCCATACGAATTTAGTGATGTTCGCCGAGCAAGAGCCCGCTGAGATTAGCGGCGCTCGTTCGATCCTGGAAAACTGGCCTGTTCTTGCACTGGGATACCTGCAAACGATCCATGACCGGCGTGCCAGCGAGTCTTTGGTCGACGGCTTGTGTGATCCTCGATGGCCACATCCGTTGTCCAAAGAGGGAGCGCTCCCACTCATCGATCTACTGTCGAGTCCCATCGTTTCGACCGAGGATCACGTCCATACTCGGGAGCAACAGGCCACGCCCGAAGATGTGCTGCTGGATATTCAGGGAGATGTGAACCAGGATTTGCTGGACAGTCTATTGAGCGAGTTGCCGTTGCAGACAGAAGAGTTTACAGCCGCCATACAGAACGTAATCAACGGCGGGCTCGTCAGCGATTTGGACGTTGCGCAACGTATTGCGCATACCCTGAAAGGTTCCGGCAACCTGGCTGGTGTGCGGGGAATCGCCAACCTGACGCACCATCTTGAGGACATACTGGAGTCACTCTCCAAACACGAGACGCTACCGCCACGCGGCCTGGCGGACACCCTGATGAACGCGGCGGACTGTCTCGAGGCCATGAGTGAGGCGTTACTCGGTGTCGGTGCACCTCCTTCCGACGCGATCGACGTGCTGCAAGAAGTGCTGGACTGGGCGAACCTAATCGACCGGGAAGGTATTTCCAAGGACGAGCAGGTGGTTATCCAAGGCAAGTCGAGCGAAAAACCCGTTGCTGCCGAACCGGGAGGCTCTACGCAGATCACACGCCCGGATTCCGCGGCTAAAGAAACCATGTTGCGAATTCCGCCCGCATTGGCGGATAGCATGTTACGACTCGCCGGGGAGAGCATCATCTCGAATGGTCAAGTTCAGGAGCAAGTTCATCGCACGATTGAACGCGTGAAATTCCTGCGTGCCCAGAACCAGCTCGTGCGACAACTCGTCAGCGAGATCGAGCAACTCGTGGATATCCGCGGCATAACGGCACAAACGAATGAGAGCACTCAACACAGCGAGTTCGATGCTCTGGAGATGGATCAATACAGCAAGCTGCACACGGTAACCCATCGGCTGCTGGAAGCGACAACTGACGTTAGCGAGTTGACTCAGACGGTTGCCGAGCAGCTGCTTGAATTGGATAAGGTAGCGGGCGATCAGGGACGGATCCACCATGAAAATCAGGAAATCGTGCTCAGAACGCGCATGCTGCCCGTCAAAACCTTTGTCCCACGCTTGGAGCGCAGCGTGCGACAGGCAGCCCGGCTTACTGCCAAGGGTGTCAACCTGCATGTCGTTGGAGTCGACACGCTGATGGACAGCGAAGTCATAAACGATCTCATGGATCCGCTGATGCATATATTGCGCAACGCAGTGGATCACGGAATCGAATCGCCGGAGATTCGCCAAGCCCAGGGCAAGGACCCGACGGGAAGGATAGAGCTCGAATTCACTCGCGCGGGCGATCGCCTCAGCGTAGCTTGCCGTGACGATGGTAAGGGACTGGACTTTGCGGCCATTCGCCGAGTAGCGGAAGAACGCGGCCTTGTGGCGACAGACAAAGTGTTGACCGAGACCGAGTTGAGTCGGCTGATACTTGTTTCGGGCTTTTCTACTCGTTCGCAGGTTACGCAGGTATCTGGCCGCGGCGTCGGGATGGATGTCGTTCACACGCGTATACAAGAGATGAAGGGAAGTCTACGTATCAGCTCCCAACCCGGTAGGGGTACCCTGTTGGAGCTGGGCTTGCCGGTCACGCTGCTGGCAGCGCACGCGTTGCTCGTGCGCATCGGTGGGCAAGTCCTGGCGCTCTCCAATCGCGGCGTGGAAGAGATCTTTTACCCTGGTGCGGGTGCGCTTCGAAAAATGGGATCAAAGGCCGTGTATCTTATCGGCGATAACGCCTATGAGGCCCGTTACCTTGACGTTATGCTCAATCTTCCATCGGATCAGCAGGATGAAGAGCGACAGTCCAACCCGGTGCTGTTGATAGAGGGCGAGAGCGGGACCAAGACCGCAATCCTAGTCCAAGAGGTACTCGACAGTCGAGATCTCGTCGTGAAACCCCTGGGTCAGTACGTGCCCTATGTGAGGGGCGTTATGGGTGGAGCCATACTGGGTGATGGCAGTGTGACACCGGTATTGGACCTTCCAGAGCTTTTACAGACGCAAAAAGTGGTACCCCAGATCGTGCGGACGAGCGGTGCGCAGGCGAAAGACGCGACGCGCGCTTTGCCGACGGTGTTGGTAGTGGACGACTCACTGAGTGCGCGACGCTCAGTAGCCCAGTTCGTCCGTGACCTGGGGTATGAAGTGCGAACCGCACAAGATGGTTTCGAGGCTATCGCTCTGATCGAGGATACGCGCCCGGATATTATTCTGGCTGATCTGGAGATGCCCCGAATGAATGGACTGGAACTTACATCCCACCTAAGGGCGCAGGAGGAGACCAGGGATATTCCGGTAATCATGATTACGTCGCGCTCAACCGAAAAGCACCGCGAGCAGGCGGATAGAGCGGGTGTCACGGCATATGTGACCAAGCCGTTCTCGGAAGAGGTGCTACTGCAGCATATTGGAACGGCTTTGGGTTGAGAATGATTAACCGACCCGTTAATTCATCAACAAGCATCCTCGGATGCGACGCCGACCTGGCACTTCTATCCATGGATGGCCTCAAGTTAGTGCTGCCGCAAAGCGCGATACAGAGTATCGAACCAGTGCTGGATGTCGAGGAATGTGACGAGACTGCAGCCATAGCGGGATTCCTTGTTTTCGAGGGAGAGCGGCGGCCCGTCCATTGTCTTAGCAAAGACTTCACGGCCTTGCAAAGGATGCCGGAGGCTCGCCGGGTATGTGTGGTGCTCAGTTCGGCGCAGGGATATTTTTGTTTGCTTTGCGACAGCGTGCGGCTGCTGAAGCGCGAACACGCGAAAATGACGCCGTTGCCGGCCTGCATGGACACCGAAAACAGTCCGTTTCAAGGTCTGGCCATTCTTGACCAAGGGATGGGCTGTTTGAGTTCAGTCG
>CAMYKE010000305.1:5519-7168 GCA_947258895.1 uncultured Pseudomonadales bacterium
AAAATGACGCCGTTGCCGGCCTGCATGAACACCGAAAACAGTCCGTTTCAAGGTCTGGTCATTCTTGACCAAGGGATGGGCTGTTTGAGTTCAGTCGACCATTTGGTGGCCTATGTGCGGACTTTAAGCGCCAACGAGCCCAGGGAAACCGGCGCGAGTATGCCGGATTCCCGCTTGGAGCAGAGGTTGGGATGAAGCGCAGTAGAGCCTGGGTTTTAGACTTTGGTGCAGACTTACAAGCAGCAGTAGCCGAGCGAGAGATGGTTCACTTGGTTGCATCGCCAGAGTTGCATGATGTCCCCGCGACGCCGTGTCACTGTCGACACGTCGTTATTTGGAATCGGACAGTTCTTCCGGTCGTGGATTTGTTGGCGTGGGTGAATGGAGGCACAAACCCACAAGCAGTGTCGCTGTTGGGGATATTTGCCTATCAGAACCGCCGCGGCGCTGCACCACAGCACGGGGCGTTGATACTCAGTGCCATACCTCGGCGCCTATCGGTAAGCGATGATCAGACGAGTGCTCTGCCAGATTCGCCGAGGCATTGGGAAAAGGTAGCGCTCGCGTGTTTTGAAAACGAAGCAGGTATTCGCATTCCGATCATTGATCTCGAGCAAGTATTTTCTCATGGCCTTTTTGATGCGTGAGCTGCGCTGCTCTGGCACTATGGCCTTTGCGTTGCAATCGCAAATGCGTCTGCAAACAAAGTAAAGAGCACTTGGCAGATTTGACCGAGGCTTTTCAGGAAGCAAGACAAACTGAGAGCGTCTGACAGCGACATTCACCTGATTTCATACCCACCGAACGGTTATGAATATTGTTGCCTTATTTTATACACTTGCCTAGCAAGGGAGTTACAGATGAAACACGGAATATTTAAACGAAACCTAACGCGGTGGGCCGTCCCGATGTTCCTGGCGGCTGGTATAGTGCAAGCCGAAACAACCTTGAAATGGGTTGGCTGCGGCATAACTAAAAAGGCGTTTATGACCGAACTCGCGACTGCCTATGAGGCCAAGACAGGCGTGAAAATAGACATTCAGGGCGGTGGTGCGACCCGCGGCATCCGCGAGACGATAGCGATGGGCAGCGACGCCGATATGGGTGGAACCTGCCGCTTCATGCTGCACAGCGAGCAGTCTGGTCAGGCTATAAAGGCGGAGCCGGTCGCCTGGGATGCACTCGTAGTCATCACCCACAAGAGTAACACTGTAAGTGATATCAGCTCAGAAAATCTGCGTGCCGTTTACCGCGGTGAGATTACTAACTGGAAACAGCTGGGAGGACCGGATCGCCCGCTGAGATTATTTATCCGAAAGGGAAAAATTTCCGGCGTCGGCCGTACGCTGAGAAAGTTGGTTCTTAATGATTTCGAGGCGGACATAACCAGTGAATATGTATTCAAGTCGTCAGGTCCACTGGAAAAGGCAGTGCAGCAAGATCAGGATGCCATCGCCATTACCGGCATCAGCAGCGCCAAGCGACGAGATGTGAAGGTTCTAAGCTTGAACGGTAAATTCCCGAGTTACGAAAACATTAAAAGTGGAGACTTTGTTCTCTACCGCCCGCTTTACATCGTAGTCAATTATCTTAAACCCCAGTCGGACGCTGCTGAACAATTTGTGTCATTCGCATTAAGCCACGAGGGC
>CAMYKE010000306.1 GCA_947258895.1 uncultured Pseudomonadales bacterium
AAGGCGAGCAGATTTTGGTGCGGGTGATTGCAGAGCCCGGACAGCAACGCGACCTGTCGGATGCGGTGCTGGCGACGATCAAGGACAACCTGATTTAGTAGTATACCAGTATGATAATTGCCTTCGTTCCAGGTTGCTGGCGATACGACACACAATGGTGAACAACTGATGCGGTATGCGTCCCTCGGTAGCGGTAGCGCCGGCAATGCGACGCTGGTATCCCACCAGGGTACGCAGTTGCTGGTGGATTGCGGCTTTTCTCTGGGCGAAACCGAGCGGCGTCTGGAAAATTTGCGGGTCGCCCCCGAGCAGCTCGATGCAATCCTTGTTACCCATGAACACGGCGATCATGTGCGGGGAGTCGGGGCGCTGGCACGTAAATACCGAATCCCGATCTACCTTACCCGGGGTACCCACGCGCAGGCCAAACTGGGGGCGCTGGCTACCCCGAATTTCATCGATAGCCATCAGCGCTTTGCCATAAACGATATCGAGATTGAGCCGGTGGCGGTGCCGCACGACGCGCGCGAACCCTGCCAGTTTATTTTTCGCGATGGTCGGGCCAGCCTGGGTCTGCTTACCGATCTGGGTTGCATAACGCCATTTGTGGTGCGGTGTTACCGGTGCCTGGATGCGCTGCTGCTGGAATGTAACCATGATGTGGAGATGCTTGAAAACGGGCCCTACCCCCATTCGGTACGGCAACGCATCCGGGGGGATTTCGGGCACTTGAGCAATGTCCAGGCCGCGTCCCTGCTGCGCCAGATTGACCTGTCGGCGCTACAGCACCTGGTGATATCGCATATTAGCAGGCAAAACAACAGGCCGGAGCTCGCACTACAGGCATTGGACGGCGTCGTCGATTGCGGACCTGAATTCCTAACCGTTGCTGATCAGGATCATGGCTTTGGCTGGCGAGTGGTAGCATGAGTGAGCGAGGCTGCGGCAGACCGCGACGGGTCCAGGCAGTCAGTCGGCCGCGGCCCTGTTGCGGGCTAGCCGCCATATCTCACCGATTCGGCGATCCACTGCTCAGAAACCTTGTCATTACAGTGTGAATTGCCGATTTGGTTTCTCGCCGGATCTTGCACGCTGTAAGGAATTTTTCTCCTGCGGCTATAGCGACGGCTATCCCCTTAGTCGGAAAATCCCGTACAGCGCACACTAGCGGTCGCCGGACAACGCCGCTTGCATGCCGCCTACGTCGAAGGTCTCAATCAGGTCGATGCCCCGTGCGACCAGCGCTCGCGCTTTCCCGGGATCATCTATTTCAAAAATCACGGACCGCGCCGTTTCGCAGGTTAAGTCGCCCATTGGGGGCAGCGTCTGCACACTACAGAACAGGTAGGCGGGCCGCAATGCCGTGATTTCGGGGTCATGGCGTTGCTCCCAGTACTCGAGCACCACGCCATTGCCGGGCCAGCCGCATTGTGCCGCGTAGCTCATGAACGGTACCGAGTAGCTGATCAGCGTGCACTGGTTTTGCGCCGGCCCCAGCGTTTCCGCGGTATTCCGGTACACCGTTTCGATGCCATGCTTTTCGATCGCGAGAATCTTGATCTCAATAAAGGCGTGGACAGCGGGATTGGCAACCAGCAGTCGAACCAGGTCCGCCAGCGGGGTGATACGAACGGCGGCGAAGCGATCGCCAAAGCGGTGCGGTTCGGCGGCGGGCAGGGTGCATAGTTCCGCGAACGGGTACTCATGGATCGATCCCGTCACCTCGCTCATGCGCAGCATGTCATCATCGTGATATAGAACAGGTACGCCATCGGCGCTCAGCTGCACATCCGTTTCGACGTAACGTGCGCCCGCCAGTATTGCTTCGCGGTGGGCAAGCAACGTGTTCTCGGGAAAATTGCGCTGGTAACCGCGATGCGCGACGAGCTCTATCATAGTGTACTCGCAAACAGTTTTTCGGATTATGGCCCGGAATTCAGTTCTTGCCAATGGCGTTCGTGGCAAGTCCCATCAGCAGGTTGTCAGCCTGCCAGAGTTCGATCGTAACATCCTGGTACGCCAGGCTACCCGGCTGCAGGGCATCGAGCCTATTGTTCAGACGCGTCTGGTAGAGCGTATAGAGCGTGCCATCGGTGCCGCTTCGATACTTGAGTTGCGCTGCAATCTGGCCCTGTATCGAGCAATAGCGTGCGCCGATGAGGGTCAGGTCGCCTGTGGCGAACTGCTCGGGGGGGCGCAACTGGAAGTCGAGTTCCGTCATGCGCGCTGCCAGCTGCTGCAAGTCTGAGGACGCATATTCCACACCCAGGTTTTTATTGTGGTTCAGCGCGATCTCCTGTGCTACCCGTTGTTGCAGGCCGTGGTTTTCATGATAGGGCACCAGTGTGAACAGCAACGCGAAAATCAGTGTCGCGGCTATCGCCAGGCCGACACCGGCTCTGACGTCAGGCCTGGCCCACGGCGTCGACGCGCGCCCCGTCGCGGGTTCGCAGGCGGGCGCAGGCGAAGCCATTTGTGCCAGGCGTTCCAGCGCGGCGTCATCAAGCCGTTTGGACTCGTAATGTTGCCGCACCAGCGTGTCAATCTTTGCCATGGGCCACCTCCGTGCCTTGCTTTGAAACCAGCCTGTTTTGCAGTTTCCTGCGCGCCCGGTACAGCAGGCTCAGTACCGTGCCGCGGGTGGTTTGGTTATGTTCCGCGATCTCCCGAGCGGTGTAGCCGGCCACTGCAGATAGAAACAGGGCCTCGCGTTCCAGGGGCCGCAGCTGTTGCAGGGCGGGCTCCAGTTCTTCCAGTGCAAAGTGCGCATCAAGTTCGCGACTGTCGTCGTACTCCACAACCCCGCCGCGGGTCTCGATCGGCACGAAGGCAACGAGCTTCTCTCGCTTTGCGTAATTAATGAAACGAGTGCGAATGGCTGTGAACAGGTAGCCCTTTTCATGGGGGCCATTCGCCTTGAGCACCGCTACCCATGCATCCTGCAGCAGGTCTTCCGCCAGTGCGGGATCATGTACCAGGGCCAGCGCATAGCGATAGCCTTGCTGCAGGAGTTGCTTTAGATCGTCCATGCCGGTACGAATCGGGTTACAATTTTTCCAGGTGATATTTTCGCTTGGCGCCGTCTACCGAATGCACGATTGCCTGGGTTGCGACCAGTTTATTGCCAATCGGGCGTACCAAAAAGTCCACGTCGATAGTACGGGCATCCTGATCGGTGAAGTCGGCGCAGCTCACATAGAAGCCATTCTTCTTTACGATACCGCTATGGAGTTTATCCAGGCGCAGCGCCAGCAACCGCCCAGCCACCGCGTCGTAGAGCAGGATCTCGCCATTGCTGGAGCGTTGCGCGAGAAACTCGGTCATCGAGCCCTGGATAGCCGTGCGCAGGTCGCCCCCGATAGACGGGTCGTCCGCCGCATTTGCGGCACCGGTGGTTATGAATAAGCCTGCCAGTAGTGCGGCCAAACATCGATTTAGCGATTTCATCATCGGGGTCTCCGTGGAATTTGTGATCGTTAGTGTAATAAACAATCGTGCCACGATTTTGATTGCGCTCGCCGGAATTACTGTTACACCGATTGGTTGAGCAACCAGGCGATAATGACAACCTGCGGCAGCGTAATCAGGGGTAAAAACAGCGCGATTTTCCACGACCCGGTAGTATCTTTAATTGACATAATTTCCGTGTAGTCGGTGGAGACACCGGTCATCAGGAACCCAAAACTGTTTCCTGGCGCGCCTCCACGGGTAAGTAGATCCGCCGCGATCGGCGCGGAACCTTCCGAGCATACTTCGATGATGGTCGCGGCGAGCAGCGTCAGACCAAGGCCGGCCAGGGTTGGTCCGAACAGCACCTGGTAGGTGTCCATGTCGATAAAGGCGCGAATACTGGCGGCGAGCAATACGCCAAACAACAACCAGCGCAACACCATGCGTGATCCCTTCAATCCCTCCCAAAGGACTTCGCCGACCAGCGCCGGGGTTATCGACAATCCCGCCAGGCTGGTGCGCGCTTCGCGCCAAAATCGGAAGTCCGCCGCTGCGGCTTCCTGCCGCGGTCCGGCTGGCAGCTTGCCGGACTGTACCAGCAGGTCGAACAGCCGCCCGGAAATAATTGCGATCAGCATCGAGAGCACGATGAAGGTCAATGCCCAGGGCAGCCCGATCAGGGCAATCAAAATAATGGTCAGGGACAGGGAGTTCCATGGGCTGGCGATAAGAAATGCCATGACTTGCCCGAGACTCGCCCCCTGCCGGTAGAGTTGCATCCCGACCATCAGGATGCCATGGCTACAGAGATCCAGCGCCAGCCCGGCGAGGGTGGCGCGCCACAGGCCTTTCCAGGTGCCACCCTGGCCCAGTGCAGCGGTGACGAAGGCTTGTGGAATGCGACCCAGCGCTCCGACATCGAAGGCCGCCTGTGCGCCGGTGGCTAGCCAGTCAGCCTGCAATTCCCCGGGCCACAGGGCATGCAAACTGTACAAGCCCAGGATGCAAGTTGCGGATCCCCATAACAGCCAGTCAAAATTGGTTTTTTCGGGATGGCAGTGATCGCCGTGATCGCCGTGCTGCTGCGCGGGATCGTGACTCTTTGGTGTTTCTTCGTGGCAACTGGGCATTGGTTATGGATACTCCGGGCGGGTAACAGCCCGATGCTGCTTCAATTTATTCATGCCAGCATGGTATTGTAAAGCGCTAATGCGTTGCCAGGACGACGGGTCCTCAGAAAGAGGCGGTCGTCCCTGACCACCAAAACCGGGTATGGCCAGCGTAACAAACGCCTATTGCGATCCTGTTACCCCGTCGGTCTTCTTGTCGGCATTTGGTTGCGCAGTGACGGCCAAGGGAGAGTACGGGACTCCGACGGAGGATTAATGGCATCGTATCCTTGGTATCCCCCGCGGGTCTGGGTTACCATTCCACGTAACCTAAATAATAAAAAGCAGACGTAGCAGAGGAAACAAATGTTCAGGCTGGGCTGGGTAAAAGAACATAACCTGAAACTGGAAATGCTGTCGGGCACCACCGTTGCCCTGGCGCTGGTTCCCGAGGCCGTTGCCTTCGCCTTCGTGGCGGGGGTCGAGCCGATGGTCGGCTTGTACGCCGCCTTTATGATGGGGCTTGTCACCGGTATTCTCGGCGGCCGCCCGGGCATGATTTCCGGGGCGACAGGGGCGATGGCTGTGGTGATGGTGGCGCTGGTCGCCGAGCATGGTGTCCAATACCTGTTCGCGACCATCATCCTCGCCGGGATCGTGCAGTTACTGGCGGGCCTGCTGAAGTTGGGCAAGTATATACGCATGGTGCCATTTCCGGTTATGTTGGGGTTCGTGAACGGCCTCGCCATTGTGATCTTTTTAGCCCAGCTGGACCAGTTTATGGTGAAGGGCCCATCCGGCGAGTTCGAATGGATGTCCGGTGCGACGCTCTACACCATGCTGGCGCTGGTGGCATTCACCATGATCATCATGCATTTCCTGCCCCGGGTATCCACGGCGGTACCTGCCGCACTGGTAGCGATCATTACCGTTACCCTGTTAGTCGTTGGTCTCGATTTGGAGGCGCGCAGCGTCATCGATTTTATGCGTGACATGGTGTCTCCGGAGCAGCGCGATACCGTTACCCTGGAAGGCGGTTTGCCGCAGTTCATGATCCCGCAGGTCCCATTCAATCTCGACACGCTGAGTATTATTCTACCCTACGCACTGATTCTCGCGGCGGTCGGTTTGATTGAATCGCTCCTCACATTGACCCTGATAGACGAGGTCACCAATACCCGCGGGCGTGGCAACCGTGAGTGCCGGGGCCAGGGCGTTGCCAATATCGTGAATGGCTTTTTTGGCGGCATGGGCGGTTGTGCGATGATCGGCCAGAGCATGATCAATATCAATTCCGGCGGCAGGACGCGGCTATCGGCAATCACCGCGGCGTTGGTGCTATTGGGATTTATTCTGTTTGCGTCGTCGCTGATCGAGATGATCCCGCTGGCCGCGCTGGTCGGCGTCATGTTTATGGTGGTACTGGGGACCTTTGAGTGGGCCTCCCTGCGTGCCTTTGGGAAGATTCCCGGCACCGATCTGTTTGTCATGGTGCTGGTTACCGGGATTACGGTGATTGCGGACCTGGCTATTGCCGTCGTGATCGGCGTCATTGTTTCAGCGTTGATTTTCGCCTG
>CAMYKE010000307.1 GCA_947258895.1 uncultured Pseudomonadales bacterium
TGGATCTGGGACTAACGGTAAATGCGGGTCATGGCCTGCACTATGAAAATGTCCAGGCCATCGCCCGCATCCAGGGTCTTTACGAACTCAATATTGGTCACGCCATAGTCGCCCGGGCGGTGTTTTCCGGCCTGGAAGCGGCGGTGGCGGATATGAAGCGGTTGCTCAGGGATGCAATCTGAATGTTAGCCACTCCTGTCAGCCGGCTCAGTTGCAGCGGTCGCGCTTGGTCAGTCCCGCGTCTGCGAAGCAGTATCACTGGCGCTCTACGCAAGCCCGCAGCAGCGCTGCCCGTGTCCGAAAGCCGGCGCCGGTGCTGAGATAGCAATCACGGCGCGCGCCATTCGTTGTGTTGCGCCCAGTCCTGCAAGCGCTCGATTTCCCCGAACAGCCGCTCGAGGCTCGTTTGCAGCTGCTCCCGATCGTCACGCTTAATGATCGTTTCGGCCTCCTGGCAGGCAGCCTGTAAAGCGGGCACCCCGCAGTAGCGGGTGGCGCCATGCAGCCGGTGAACCTCGTGCAGCAGCACTTTCATATCCTGCTTTGCCAACCCCTGCGAAATGTTGGAACGAGCGTCTTCAAGGCCGTCCACCAGCATCTTGAACAGGTCGTGAGCCAGGTCCTCTTTGCCTGCGGCCGCCTGGATTGCGCGGGGAATGTCGATAACGGCTTGATGGGAATTATTGTCGTTCATGATTACCGCCTGTGCCCGTGTCCGGGAGAAGTAACCGGAGTCCGCCACGCAGGGAGGCGTGGCATCCTACCCTGACGGTTTCCAGTTAGGTGTCTGCTTGCATTCCGTGCCGATGTTCCTATTTTACCCCAATCGGGTACCGCCTGGTGAAAAAAGCCCGGGTACGACAATAACCTCTATTATTACCAATCGCTATGAAGTTAGTGAATTAGAATATTACTTATTCGGGGTCATACCACGTATCATAGCGCCGAGTTTCGGGCCGGCTCACCGGAGTGGGCAGTGGCCAGGTCGACAAGCTTAAGTCAGGTAACGAGTTTTGATGAAAAATCTCCAGGACAAGCTGGTTCATGCTACGCAGGAAGTAGCTACAGCCAGCAGGGACTTTGCCACTATCGAGAGCTGTGTGGGCAATACCCCGCTGGTCAGGTTGCAGCGCCTGTCCAATAACCCGGGCAATACCATACTGTGCAAGCTCGAAGGCAACAATCCGGCCGGGTCGGTCAAGGATCGCCCGGCGCTCAGCATGATCTCCCGTGCGGAAGCGCGCGGTGATATCAAGCCGGGCGATACCCTGATAGAAGCAACCAGCGGCAATACCGGGATTGCGCTGGCTATGGCTGCCGCAATCAAGGGTTACCGGATGATACTCGTCATGCCCGATAACGCAACGGGCGAACGCCGCGCGGCCTTGCTTGCCTATGGCGCCGAGTTGATCCTGGTAAGCCGGGAGGAAGGCATGGAAGGCGCGCGCGATGTTGCCGAACGAATGCGCGACGAGGGGAAAGGGATTGTGCTGGACCAGTTTGCCAACATGGACAATCCGCAGGCCCATTATGAAACTACCGGTCCGGAGATCTGGCAGCAAACGCAGGGCCGCATTACCCACTTCGTCAGTTCCATGGGCACTACGGGTACCATTATGGGTGTGTCGCGATACCTAAAGGAGCAGAATCCGGCGATCCAGATCATTGGTCTGCAACCTGCCGATGGCGCGAGTATCCCGGGCATCCGTCGCTGGCCTCAGGAGTATCTGCCGCGTATCTTCAATCCGGCTCGTGTCGACCGGGTGCTGGATATTTCGCAGCCCGAAGCGGAGCATATGATGCGCGAGCTGGCGACCCGGGAGGGTATTTTCTGCGGGGTATCCTCAGGCGGTTCGGTATCCGGGGCGCTGCGGATTTCCGCGGAAGTGAATGATGCGGTCATCGTAGCCATCATTTGTGATCGCGGCGATCGCTACCTGTCGAGCGGCGTATTCGGCTGATGGCGTATGCGGGCACACAGGATTTGCCGTGCAGGAGCGAACACGGTTAATATTGATTTTTCCCGGATCGGCCCTATATTACCGGTACCCCAAACCCCTTATTCCTACGTTGTCGCCATGTCCCGTCCCCGACGCAGAAAAAAGCCCAACGAGCAGGTAAAACTTCTTATCGACCGCCTCAGTCATGACGGCCGCGGGCTGGCCCTGCGCAACGGCAAGCGCGCATTTGTTGAGGGTGGCTTGCCCGGGGAGCAGGTGTTGGCGGAAATTACCCGCCGCCGCAGCCGCTTCGATGAGGGCAAAGTGCTGGAAATTTATTCGTCTTCGCCGCGCCGGGTCGAGCCGCCCTGCGCCCATGCCCGGATGTGCGGTGGTTGCAGTTTGCAGCACATGGATACGACTGCGCAACGGGAGCTGAAAGCCTCGGTGGTTGCTGAACAGCTACAGCACTTCGGTGATCTTGCGCCCGAGCAATCATTGCCGATAACCGCTGGTTCGGAGTTTCATTATCGGCGCAAGGCACGCCTCGGCGTGCGCTATGTAGTAAAGCGCGCGGAAGTGCTGGTTGGATTTCGGGAGAAAGGCAGTAGTTTCATCGCCGATATTGCAGAATGCAAAGTCCTGGATCAGCGCGTCGGACTGAAATTGATGGCGCTTCGCGAGTTGATCGGCGGCCTGAGTATTTGCCGGGCGATACCGCAGATCGAGGTCGCCATGGGTGATACCGGCGTGGCACTTGTATTTCGCCATCTCGAGCCGTTTACGCCCGGGGATATGGAGCGGTTGCTTGGCTTTGGCCGGGCGCATGACTTGCAGGTGTATTTACAACCCGGCGGCATCGACTCGGTGCACAAGGTATGGCCGGTGGACGATAATGATCGCCTGACTTACTCGCTGCCCGAATTTGACCTGGAGATGGCGTTTCATCCAATGGACTTCACTCAGGTGAATTCACAGATCAACGCCAAGATCGTCAGTCAGGCGATCCGCTACCTTGCGCCACAACCCGGCGAGCGGGTGCTGGACCTGTTCTGTGGCCTGGGTAACTTTACCCTGCCGCTGGCGCGATCCGGTGCCACGGTGATTGGTGTGGAGGGCAGTGAATTGATGGTCGAGCGTGGCGCTGAAAATGCGGCACGCAATGGTCTCGATAATGTCGAATTTTATGCGGCCGATTTAACGCGGGATTTTAACGGTGTGGAATGGGCCTCTAGCCACTTCGATAAAATGCTGATCGACCCGCCACGTTCCGGAGCGCTGGAAATAGTAACCAATATCGGGCAACTGAACCCGGCCAGGATTGTCTATGTTTCCTGTAACCCGTCGAC
>CAMYKE010000308.1 GCA_947258895.1 uncultured Pseudomonadales bacterium
GCCGCAGTGCTGATCATAGCGCCGGATACCCCGGCCAGGATGGCAACCAGTGCCGCGACTGCCGCGCCGCCGGATATGCCTAGAATATAGGGGTCGGCAAGCGGATTGCGCAGGATGACCTGCATCAGCACGCCCGCGACCGCGAGCATGCCACCCACGACAAAGGCGTTAATGGTGCGCGGCAGGCGCAACTCCTGGATGATCTGGCGGCCCGGCGCGTCAGCACCTCCGAGCAAGGCATCCAGTACCTCGGCCATGCTCAGTTCGACGCTACCGGAGACCAGGCTTGCAAACACGCAGGCAACGGTCAAAATCGATAACGCTATCAGTGGCCCGGCAATACGCCTCATGGAAGGGGTTGTCTGTCCTGTGCGAGGAAAGTTTTTGAAGGGCCAAGTATAGCGTTCAGACGCAGCGATTAACACGTTATCACGCCCGCTCGGTGCAACCGTCAAGAGGTGGTCGGGTAGCGTAATTTCCGGGTGTATTCAGGCAACTTTGCCGCTAGAATAACGCCTTCGTTCGACGATTGGCAGGCAGGGGAACCCCGCGCAATATGGCAAGGGTTATCGATGGCAAGGCGTTTGCGGCAAACCTGCGTCAGCGGGTAAAACAGGCTAGCACGCGATTACGGGAGCAAGAGGCGGTCACGCCCGGACTTGCGGTGGTCCTGGTTGGGGAGGACCCGGCAAGCCAGGTATACGTCCGCAATAAAGGCAAACAGGCACAGGAAGCGGGTTTCAACTCGTTTCAGCACAACCTTGATGAAAGCATTGCCGAGAACGAGTTGCTGGCGTTGATCGACCAACTCAATGTGGACCCTGCTGTGCACGGTATCCTCGTGCAATTGCCATTGCCCGCACATATTGACGAACACAAGGTGATCAGCCGGGTGACTCCGAACAAGGACGTGGATGGTTTTCATGCGGAAAACGTTGGCCGCCTGTTTTCCGGACTGGATGGCTTTGTGCCCTGCACACCGCTGGGTTGCTCGATGCTGCTGAAAGACCAGCTGGGGGATCTTTCGGGGTTGCACGCGGTAATCATCGGGCGTTCGAACATTGTTGGCAAGCCGATGGCGGCGCTGCTGCTGCGGGAGAATTGCACGGTGACGATCGCACACTCCCGGACCCGGGACCTGCCTGCGTTGTGTCGTACTGCGGATATAATCGTGGCTGCGGTCGGACGGCCGAAGTTTGTTGGCGGTGATTGGTTGAAGCCGGGTGCCGTGGTGATTGATGTGGGTATCAACCGGGTGGCAAACGAGGCGGGTGGCTACAGCCTGGTGGGTGATGTGGACTACCCCTCGGCCAGTGCGGTCGCTGCGGCAATCACTCCGGTCCCGGGGGGCGTCGGCCCGATGACCATCGCTTGCCTGCTCTATAATACGCTGAAGGCGACCTGTTTAAGCGCCGGTCGCGAGGTCCCGGACCTGGGTTAGCTCGCATCCTTCATCAATCCAGCTTCAAACCTGAGTTAAAGCGCTACCAATTGGCATTTTCCTGAAACCGGCGCCTGGGTGGGTAGCAGTTAGCCGAGGAGCGCCAGTGCCGCTTCCATATTGGCGGAAAGATCTTCCTCTTCGTCCTCATCTTCCTCGATCGGGTTTACACCCAGTTGGGCGAACGCAGGGATCGTGGACCAGTCCAGTTTGGTCAGTGGATGACTGGAGCCGGCGTAGGTTTGCAGGTTTGCCACGGTGACGACGTCTACAAAGTCGGCTCGCTCGCTGACGCGTTCAAAGTTCAGGTAATTGGCCGGCACCGCGCACAACTCCTCGCCGAAATCCCAGGCCCGCAAAATCATTTCCCCCAATTTGGCGTGCAAATCGTTAATCACTTCGTCAAGCGTAAACCCGTCCGACAGCAGGTCTTCGTTGTGCTCGGCAAAGGCGAGTATCGGCAGGATCCCGATCTTGTGTGTCAAACCGGCTAGTTCCACGGCTTCCCTGGCGCGCAACAGGGGGCTGTTGCAAACCTTGATGATGCGTGCCGAAATCGCAGCATCGCTCGCGATGACGCGTGACAGATCCGCTACCGATGAATTGTCGTCCTGGGCTACTTCCCGGATCCGCAAGGCAACTTCAGGCAGGGTGGGTAATACCAGTTTGTCACTTTCGATTGCGGCGACAATTTCGGTTTCAACAGTCTCGAGCAGTTTCGACATATTTTTTCTCTATGCAAGCGGGCTTGGTCGGTGTCTTCAGCAAGTAAGTATAGATGGCTTTTGGAAAAAATCGCCCGCTCGCCGGCTATTTTTGCAGTGGATGAGCGATGTGCGTGGCTGCCGCGAAATGATCGTACGCAACGGGGACTGGCTGCAACTGGCGGTAGTGGCTATTCCGGCAGTGGCAGCAGTCGCGCGGGTACACTGAGGTCGTTGAGTTCCAGTGCGAGATCGGCGCCGGCGTCCATGCCCGTCGCCATGACAACCAGGGCTTCCTGGACATCGTGACCGGCTGGCGCGCTGCTAATCACATGCACAGCGCCCGAAAGTGTCGGCGATGTCAGTTCGGTGCCGGGCTCGAGCGTGATGCCCGCGCCCGTTTCGAGCCTGAACAAGCCGCGCTTCGCTTTGCCCCGGTACTCGGTGCGAGCCACGATTTCCTGGCCGGTGTAACAGCCCTTGGTAAAACTGATGGCGTCCATTTTCTGGTAGTTCAGCATGTGCGGAATAAAATCCTCTGTGGTCGCGGCGCCTATTTCCGCCAGCCCCGCTCGAATGTCTTCCAATATCCATGTGTCTGGGGAATGACATTGAGCGACTGCCGCGAGTTGCGGCCAGAGCGCTTCGGCTTCCGGTTCCGGCAGCCAGCATTCGAAGCGGGGCTGCTTCCCGGGCACCCGCACCAGCCAGCGCTCAGTTGCGTGAGCGACCTCGTTTACCGCCTGTGGTACTGTAAAATGTTCTCCCAGCGTGGCGGCTGCAGCGCTACCCCAGATACCAATGCCAACATAGCGATCCCGGGTGTCCTCCAGCTCGGTCTTGTAAAAGACGGCATATTTAGCGAGCGTCTCGCGGGTGCGTTCCAGATTGTCTGCGCTGAGGCGTAACAGGAAGGATAACTCCGGTGTTTGCGTCGCCCTGATCAGACGGAAGCTGCTGTAGACTCTTCCCTGGGGGGTGCAGGCCGCCCCGAGGCTGCTAAGGCCGGTGGTCAGTCTAGAGACATCGCAGGTGAGCTGTCCCTGCAGGAACTTTTCACTGTCAGGACCGGCGGCTTGCAGCAGCCCCAGATGGGTCAGCGCTGTAAGGTGGCAGTCCGGTGCTGGAGCTGCCGCTGGCGATTGTGATGCAAAGCCTGTGAGTCGAGTTCCGTTTTCCAGCGCGGTAAATTCGGCGCCGCTGGATTCAAGGAAAATTCGCCAAGGGTGATCTGCGTTCATGTTGCCGGGCTACCTGGATTGATTGTTTAGGGCACCAGATTATGTGACTTGTGTTCCCATGTATATATAATTGGCAATTCAAATTTCAAGTGGACAGAGTACCAGGCAGATAACGAACCGATGACGGAAAGAGCGGAATACAATCGCCTGTACTGGCACAGCCGGCGAGGCATGCTGGAACTGGACTTGATCCTGGTGCCATTTCTCGAATCCCAGTATGACAAGCTGACCGCGCCGCAACAGGCGGATTACAAGCGCCTTTTGACCTGCGAAGACCAGGATATGTGGAACTGGTTCATGGGCATGGCTGTCCCGCCGGACAAGGAACTGGTGCAAATTGTCGAGCGCATTATCACCTTTGCAAGAACCCCTAAGGCTGACGCTTAGGCGTTCCAACAGTCTGCTGCTGTACCTGATGCTGGTCCATGTGATGGCAGCACTCGCCTCGGTATATGCCGCAAGGGACTATCCCTGGCTACAATTTCTCATGCCGGTGCTGCTGGCCGGCATTTTCTGCTACTACTACCTGAATAATTATATGCTGCGGTTGGCGCAAAGCGTGCGCGGCATTCGCGTGTCCGGTGAATGCGTGACGCTGAGTTTGGCGAATGGTAGCGAACAGCATGGCGTGTTGGGGAGGCGTCATTTCGTCGCGCCCTGGCTGGTGGTGCTGGGCGTCGTGCCACTTGCGTCGCGCCGCCAGCGGCACATTGCCGTATTCCCGGACGCGATAGCCGAGGTGAACTCCTTCAGGCGCTTGCGCGTGCAGTTGCGGTTTCGTCCAAGTTCGAAGGCGAATAGTTCGGCGGCTTGAGCACGGTATCACTGGCGACCTTGTCGGTGTCGGGGTAATCCCGCGTGTAATGGAGGCCGCGGCTTTCCTTGCGTTGCATAGCGGAGCGGATAATCAATTCAGCTACCACTACCAGGTTGCGAAGTTCGATCAGGTCGTTGCTCACCTTGTAATTATTGTAATATTCCATGATTTCCTGTTTAAGCAGGGTCGCGCGATTTTGCGCGCGTTGCATCCGCTTGGTAGTGCGCACGATGCCGACGTAGTCCCACATGAAATGCCGTAACTCGTTCCAGTTATGTGAAATCACGACATCTTCATCGGAATCGGTAACCTGGCTCTCATCCCATTGCGGCGCCCGGGGCGGCGCGGGCTGTTCGTCGATGTGCTGCAGTATGTGCCGGGCGGCCGAATCGGCAAACACCAGGCATTCGAGGAGCGAATTGCTGGCCAGGCGGTTGGCGCCGTGGAAACCGGTGAATGAGGATTCGCCAATCGCATACAGGTTTTGCACGTCACTGCGGCCGTGCAGGTCGGTCATGATGCCGCCGCAAGTGTAGTGCGCCGCAGGTACGATCGGGATCGACCCTTCGCAGAGGTCAAAGCCGAAGGACTTGCAGCGTTCATAGATGGTTGGAAAATGCTCGAGGATAAACTCGCGCGGCTTGTGGCTAATGTCGAGATACAGACAGTCACTGCCGAGGCGCTTCATTTCATGGTCGATGGCGCGGGCGACGATGTCACGTGGCGCCAGTTCGCCGCGGGGATCGAGTTTCTCCATGAACCGGGAGCCATCGGGTAATAGCAGCTTGGCACCTTCGCCG
>CAMYKE010000309.1 GCA_947258895.1 uncultured Pseudomonadales bacterium
GCCTGGCAATGTCGGCACGAACCTTGTCCATATCCAGCTGTTTGACTTGCTCGATAAGCTGATCGAGGGAGGACCCCGGCAAGGCGCCAGGTTGGGCAAAAACCATGATCTGCTCTTTGAAAACCGCCAGCATGGGGATAGATCGCACCTGAAAATGTGCAGCCAGCTCCATCTGCTCTTCCGTGTTTACCTTTGCAAAAACCATCTCCGGGTTCTTTTCTGATGCCGCCTCAAATACCGGCCCGAAACTCTGGCAAGGCCCGCACCAGGACGCCCAGAAATCGATTAATACAACATGATTGCTATCGATGGTTTCCTGGAAATATCGGGCGATATTACCGATGAGACCTTTAACAGCATCAGCACGGGTGACCGCTTTAATCTTGCCTTCACCGGCTGCGACGAAGGCGATGGCCTAACCCTCAACGGCGCCTTCAACATGGAATTCACAGCCATCCAGGGCGAGCTGTTGTCTGGCCCGCCGCCATACTCCTTCAGCGTGGCCGTCGTCATCCAGGAATTCGCTATTTCCAGCATGGGCGAGGCGTTTGCCGCCAATGGCGACGTGTTGCTGACGATTTCGACCCAGGATGATGTCACGATCACCACCGCCCTGGCCGGTGATTCGCTGGCATTGACGGTCAGTGGCGAGACATCGACCTTGACTGACTACAGTATCGAGGAGGTGCTCGACAGCAGCACCGGAGCCTACCGCACCACGGCCAGCGGCAGCTTCTCGAACCCGGGTTTGGGCGGGAAAGTAACCTTTACCACGCTGCAGAGCTTTGAGGGCAGCGGCGACGATCTGCCGGCGAGCGGAGAAATGCTCATCACTGGAGCAAACAACTCCAGCGTGTGGGTGGTCGCGGACGGATCCGGTATCGTAACGTTACGCATCGATGTTAACGGCAACGGCGAACCCGACGAAACCCTTGCCACTACCTGGGCGGAGATGACCGGCCCCTGAGCCCGAGCCGGATCAGGAGTCGCGCCGTGTATCTGCGTAGCTGCGTAGCGGCGTCTGTGCTGCAATCCGCCGCCAATGGGATCGCCGTCATGCTGTTCCTCGTCGTAGCGGCCCACGGCAGCGAGCTCGATATTGGCAAGCGCCAGCACAGCGTCTCCGCCGGGCTGGTAGCGATGGATTTCGACTACCGCGAATTCACCGCCGGCGCCAAACTCAACCATGAGTACGGAACTTTGCCGGGCGGGAAGCTTGAGTGGCAGACACGCGGCGCACGTTATCTGGCGGAAGCGGCGGTGTTCCATGCCCGGGGCGACGTCACCTACGGTGGCGCCACCCAGCGCGGGGCCGCGGTGCGCAGCGTTACCGCCGAGTCCATATGGAGCGGCGATTTTAGCGCGGGCTGGCGTCTGGTGCGCTCCCCGGCGCTGGAATACCAGGTGCTCGCTACCACGGGTTATCGTGATTGGCAGCGGGACATCCGTTCCACCGCTGGCGCCAGCGGCCTGCAGGAGGCCTATGCATTCTGGTATGCCGGTATCGGCCTGCGGACCCTGTTCCGGCCCGCCGCCAACCATACCCTGGTGCTGCAGCTAACGGCCCATCGTCCCATCAATCCCCGCGTAAAAGTACGCTTCAGCAATGCGCTGGATGATGCCAGGTTGACGTTGGGGGAGCAGACTGCGATGAGCTATGCCCTGTCCTGGCAGTACCAGTTTCACGCCAGGCTGGGACTGAAAGCCGAACTGTTTCATCGCGCCTGGGACCTTGGACGCAGTAGCGAAGCGAGCCTGACCCAGGGTGGTGCGCCGGTGGCGACCTTGTTTGAACCCGACAGCGAAACTCGCCTGAACGGGCTGGCACTGCACCTGTTCCGGCGCTTCTGATAATTTTATCGTGTCCTGCTCCATCGATCGGGAAAAGCAATTGTAATGCCCAGCCCTGAATTGGCCGCTTCGTTCCGAGCCATAGCGGTAGCTATGAGTAAGAAAGTTTCGCGATGGGAAGCGTACCGAGCGGCGGCAGATTGTAACGGAACCCCTGGTGGGCGCACCTGGGCCAGGCTGACAACCTGTCGTTCAATAATTTATAGTACTGGTTGTGGCGCGGACGGGGGAGAGGTGTAAAGCGAAACAGCAAAAAAATGTTACCATTAGCGAATTCGTACAATAACAGGAAGGAATATGGGTATTGAAGCCGGTCTTTTCGGCGTGGTGATTCTGGCGCTCGATATTTGGGCAATCCTCCAGGTGTTTTCCAGCAATGCATCCGACGGCGCAAAGGTACTGTGGATTTTGCTCATACTTGTACTCCCGGTGCTCGGCTTGATTATTTGGGCGCTGGCCGGTCCCAGGAGTGCCGCGCCCTAGTACTCCGTCACTGCTCTAACGTACAATTTATTTCTCGGCGTTAGAATCACTGGTACCCGAATACAAGGAACTGCGGTCCGTGGTTTTACCTTGACAGGTGCTTGCGGGTGGGAAATGTAATCGCCAGGTTTTGTTTCAGGGAACTGTTATTGGGGGACAAATGCAAGCCTATTTCCAGGAAATCCAGTGGTTTCTCTATTTGTCGAATATCACCGAGTTATCGGTTGCATTCTTGCTGGCGTTACCCATCGGGTGGGATCGGGAAAAGGAAACGCGCAGCATGGGATTGCGTACGTTCCCCCTGGTTTCTCTTGCTTCCTGCGGTTACATGCTGATCGGCGAATCTGTCGCCCAGGGTAATCCGGAGTCCATGGCCAGAATATTTTATGGCCTGATGACTGGCATAGGGTTTATTGGCGGCGGCGCTATCCTCAAGGAGGGCGGTAGCGTCAAGGGCACGGCGACCGCCGCCAGTATCTGGAATACGGGTGCAGTAGGCGCCGCGGTAGCTTTTCACCGGTATGAAATTGCGGTGGTGCTGGTCCTGGCAAATTTCTGTGCGCTACGCTTTATGGCGCCCCTGAAGAGTAAAGTGTAACCTTGCAACCGCTACCTGGAGTACGCTGTCGAGTGTCGATTCCAGCGGCCGCGGTCAGGTCAGGGTAGGAGGGAATCAGGGCGGGGCACACTCACGACGATGCCTTCCCGGCGGCTGTCGGCGGCGCCCTCCAGTCGATCGGGATGGACCATGATCAGGTGAACCCCGGAATACTCCCCCTCTGTTGCCTCTACCTGGTAGCCGCGTTGCTGTAGATCGGCCGCGATTGCTTTGCCGGCAGGCTCGATGCTTTCGACGCGAACAACGTCGCCGCGGGCAACAACATTTGGAAAGTCTGCGGCTTGCTGGGCCGACAAGCCCCAGTCGAGGCCGCCCAGGACGGTTT
>CAMYKE010000310.1 GCA_947258895.1 uncultured Pseudomonadales bacterium
CAACGCTGGTCACCGCGGCTCTACAACATGAAATCGATATGGCAGAGTGCGAAAAGGTCTTGCGAATACTGGATCAAGCGCTGGCCCCGTCTCCCTGGCTGGCGGGACCGGAACTCAGCCTCGCGGACCTGTTTTTGTTGCCTATGGTCGTATTCATAGAGAAGCAGGCCCCCTGCAATGGCGAGCGCCCTTTTCGCCATTTGGACAACTGGTTGGCATCACTGGGAAAAAGAAAGGGCTACCACGGAATATTGAATGATGAATGAGCAGACTGCTATTGATAGAGCCAGGGCTGGTGACAGAGCCGCATTCGGCGAGCTGGTGGAATCGAATGCGGCGCCGTTACGGGCCGTTATTCGTCGCCTGGTAGGTCACCCCGAGGATACAGACGAGCTGTTTCAGGACTCTTTGCTCAAGGCATGGCAGAGTATCAACAGCTTTCGCAGTGATGCCAGATTTAGTACCTGGTTGTGTGCGATCGGCGCCCGAACGGCTCTAGATTTCCTGCGTAAAAACAAGCGCTGGCGTAGTCGAGCACAAATTGCGTACGGGAATGAATGCGCCAAGGACCCGGAACTGGGCGCTGAGGTCGCCGCGTCACTGTCTGACCCGAGCTTTACCTTCGACGTACATGAGCATATCGCGTACTGTTTTGCATGCGTGGGCCGCTCTCTGCCCGCCGAACAGCAGGCGGCTTTGGTTTTGCGGGAAGTACTGGGCCTGTCTGCAAAGGAAGCTGCGAAAACGCTGGGCCTGACCGAACCCGTGTTTAAACACCAGTTGAGCGCCGCTCGCAAAACCATGGATACCACATTCGACAACCTGTGCTCTTTGGTAAACAAAAAGGGCGTATGCTACCAGTGTAAGGGCTTGCGAATCGCGAGCGCGAACAGTTGCAATGACGTTGAAGCAGTATCTGATCTGGACCAGCGCATCAACATTATCCGAAGCGTAAACCTCGACGATGGTGTTAGCCAAAAGCTGCACGATTTGTTCTGGAAGAGAACGAAAGAGCTTGAAGCCACGGGGCGCGGCAGCATCGAACAGGAATCCGGTTGCGGCTTACCCGATTAGGAAAAGGGGTCGGTGACAAATGAGAGCGATTCTCATTTATTTTTCACAGGTCTGCCCCTCTTTGCGTGTCCGGTCTTTCGGCCTAAAGCGTGTGCTATTTGGTTCTGGAATCTGCTGTTACCCAGGGGCATTGAGAATGTCGATGCTCGCTGGATATCGTGAATCAGCGACTGCGCCAAATCAACCGAAAAAAGCAGCAATAAGGTGACGGAGGGATTATTTTTAACCAACTCATTTTGGTTAACCCAACCCCATTGCCGAAAGTACGCTACATCCATCACTTACGGTGACGCACATTAATTGGAAGGTAACCGGTTAATTTTTGATCTCTCCGTCACCTTTCTCCATGGAGAAATGATTAAATAGTACTCGTTCCGTTCCCGGCTATAGTTTTCAGTGCCCGTGCAATAACTTCCGGCCGCGAAAAACTTTTGTAAATTTGAGTAGGAACACTCTGTGTGCCACAGGAACCATATACCGCCTCCTGAGCCGTTCGCACCGAATACTCCACCGTAAATACCGTGTCATCCGGTACCTCGCAGAACTGCCCGAGAAAGGCATAGTTAACCGCTCCCTGAGGAATCACCTGAGGACGGTCACCGACATTGCGCGGCATAAATTGCGCGGTGATATAGGGCATATGGCAGGGAATACAGTTGGCGCCCTCGAAAAACCGTTGCGCTGTGGTATCGCTGAGTTGTAAATGGTGAGACAGCTCCTGCAGTATCTCCTCCCCTGAGCATTCAAACATAGGTTTCGCAATCGTATCCCCGTGCTCCGCGGAGTGCAGCCCGTATCCCCAAAACACGTATATATCCTCGGGTTGATTAGCAAAATGGGGCTGATATGCCAGTACCACCGACAGCGTCCACCCCGAGTGTTTGAAGGTCACCAACCCGCCGGTACCGGCGGCGTTGCCGGTGAATTGTTCCATAGCTCTGAAGAACTCCGGGTTAGTGAGGGTGACAGTAAAGGAAACCCACAAAGTTTTATCGGTATCCGACGCAAAAGCAGCGGGATTGCCGAAGCTACCGGATTGAGAGGCAATCCGCCGCCACAAAGCCCAGGAGCCAGCGCTGTTGGGTTCGTTCCTTTGTGGAGGGGGTGATGACATGGTGCCCTGGGACGTCGCTTCCGTCATGGATCCCAGGGTGGCGAACACACGATCTTCCGAGGCGATATCAAGGCATATCGCTTGGCCTTCACACAGGTATTCCATACTGCTTACCTGGGTGCGGTCTTCGGTGAAAGCTACATCGGTCACAGGCGTGTTTAGATGGAATGAGACACCCCGAGCTTCCAGCCAGCGTACACAGGGCCGGATGATAGAGTCGTATTGGTTAAGCCGCGTGCGATGTATGCCTTCCAGTCGGTTGAATCCAGGCAGCAGATGCATAAATCTGCGCATGTACCGGCGGCACTCTACCAGGCTGTGCCAGCGCTGGAATGCAAACATCGTACTCCACATCAACCAAAAGTTGGATTCGAAAAACGCCGGGGAAAAGTAGTCCTCTATCGCCTTGTTACCCAAAGCTCCTTCGTGTTTCTGCGTTAACAGAATAAGTTTACGCTTATCGATCAGACTCAAACCGAACGCTGGAGCTTCCACGCGTTGACCATCGACCACAAGTCGACAGTTTGACGAAGTCACGACCTCGCGTGAGAACTGTATTATTTCCTCGGTAACGCTCAAATCCGGATTGTCCAGCGTGGGAATATCCCGCAGCAAATCGAAGGTGCAACCAAAGTGCTCTTCAAACATTCGCCCCCCGCGAATTACATAACCATCAACGGGATTGCCAGAGCCGTCAAGACTGCCACCCAGCACGCCCGATGCTTCAAATAGTTGAATCTGGGAGCCTCGCCAGTGCGCATCGCGAATCAGCAGAATAGCGGTTGCCAGCGAGGCTATACCACCACCGACAAGATAGGCCCGAGCGTGGGGTGGTTGCCGGGTCAAGTCCCGCGTGTCGTTACCGAAGTGTTGTGTTTGCTGCATCCTGAGCCTTTGTCTTCGCGTATCTACGTGCGTAAGCTAGTGTGCTGTATTGCCAGCACATCCGATACCTGGCTAACGAGGAAAAGGGGTCGGTGACAAATGAGAGCATTTCTCATTTATTTTTCACAGGTCTGCCCCTCTTTGCGTGTCCGGTCTTTCGGCCTAAAGCGTGTGCTATTTGGTTTCTGGAATCTGCTGTTACCCAGGGGCATTGAGAATGTCGATGCTCGCTGGATATCGTGAATCAGCGACTGCTCCAGATCAACCGAAAACAGTTCCCGGTAGGCATTGCATCGAGCGTTTTGATCCATACCCAACCGCAGGTAAACCTCGTGAGGTACCAAGCGCCGTCTGGATTTGACACCTGCATTGACGCCATAACTTGACCAGCGATAGTCGAGTGGATGTTCTACCACATTAGCCCTGACCGGGTTCAATTCGATATATCGGTAGCAGGCCAATAAATACTGTTCTGCATCCACCAGGCTGGCTTTGTAACGCCCTTCCCACAATGTGCCAGAGCGTCGATAGGTTTTATTGATGTACTGGACATAGCGACGACCAATGGATTGTATAACCCTGGGGATTGACGTGATTGCTCGAGGGGTCATTAACAAGTGAACATGGTTTGTCATCAGTACATAGGCATGCACGTCAACGTCATGCTTCCGGCAGGCATCGTTCAGGCAGGCCAGATAATATAGATAGTCGTCGTCAGAAAAGAAACAGGCATCCCGATTATTGCCGCGACTTATGATATGGCAGGGTACGTCAGGCAAAAACATCCTTGCTTTACGAGGCATTGTCGACTCCTTTCGACGTGACAATCATCCCCAGTAAAGATGGCAAACGGGCCAGGAAACCAGATGAGAATTGCTCTCATTTGTCACCGACCCCTTTATTTGTTATTTGTTACGCCTTCTTTAATTGCCTGCGCTTGTAGCCGATAACGGCCAGGCCGAGAGCGGTAAGGGCTAAGGTCGTGGGTTCAGGGACGGCCGCGACAAATCCACGGATTTCTCCTGCCGGGAAAGTGGTTGTGTGGATGTTGAAATAGGCGCTTCCGCCATCGAATCCGGCTACAAGAGCAGCTTCCGCGGTTGCCGCAGTGCCCCCGGAGCTGGATAAGAATCCCGCGGTGTAACTCGCGGAACTCGTGAGGTCGATCAGGGGGATGGGGTCATAGCTACCCGCGGTCACTCCTGCCGGGAACCCTGGCAGGGTCCCTGGGGTCACCGCGACACCGACGTTGCCAGTGCCCGGGACTGCCGTGCAGCAGTGGATGTGTGCCACTGTCGTGG
>CAMYKE010000311.1:0-3256 GCA_947258895.1 uncultured Pseudomonadales bacterium
ATACGTGACCATCACGAGCAACTTCGACTACCTCGCGATATCCTATCTGGTAAAAATTGTGCTGTGGGTGTTGATCCTCGCATCCTTATATTTTTTCGCCGAGTTTCGGATTATCGTTGGCAGCGGGTCAAGGAAAAGCGCCGCACCAACTCCGGTAGAACCGGCACCGAATAGTCTACCCGACGCGACCGCGGATGGTGCAGTGGATGGTTTCGAATTCCTGAGGAACAAGCCCAAACTGGAATCACGGGCGGACAAAGTCGTGGCGGGAAAACTCGCGGGCGGCGAGCCAGATGGCCCGGAAACGCGATCCTGATTTGGGCTAACGCCCGGGGTCTGTGCCCCTGGAAGTGCGGGTCGGTTTGGATGCGATTCCGGGTTGACCGCCACCGGATTTGCTGCGCAGGTGGCCGGTTCATCCGGTCGTGATTGGCTTTCGGGACCAGCTATCCTGTCCGGGCGGTTGGGTTACCGTAGAGTTGTACCGTCGATGTAAACGCTTCAAAAAAAGGCCCGCAATGTGCGGGCCTGAAGCCAAACTCCCGGGAGGAGTTTTGGGGGGAGGAAGCTTACTTTGGAGGTGACTGTTTTTGCGCTTCCTGGCGCGCCAATTCGGCAAGAAACCCCAGGGTTACGGGTACCATTACGGCCAGTAGTGGTGTGCTAATCATTTTTGTGCTCCTTTGAGTGCATTCGATTTGGGAACACTTTAGGAGCGACCAAGAAATAAATAAAATGTATTAAATTTATTTTTAGTATGAATCTGGATTATTTCATGCCGGCGGCCCAGGTCCCCCGATATCCTGAATGACCGATGCTGCCAGCCGTCGTTTTGCGGTTGACTGTAACTTGCGTATGATGAGGGTCATCCAATAACAACTCCAAAGAAAAAAACTCCCCAATGCTAAATGTAGAGGCCCTGCTGGACGACAAGTTGCCCAATCGAGGCTTTACTCGGCAATACTTGTTTCGTCCGCTGGTCTGGCTGCTGCAGCGGGTGCTGCATGAGCACGAATTTCGGGCCTTTGCCGAAAAATATCCGCACCTAAAGGGCTTCGACTTTGTCGACCAGGTACTGGACTATTTCGATGTTAGTTACAGCATCCGGGAGAACGAGCGGGAGCGAATCCCCACCCAGGGGCGTGTGGTTATCATTTCCAATCATCCGATAGGATCACTGGACGGTTTGGCGCTGCTAAAACTCGTTCGCTCGGTTCGGCACGATGCGAGGATCGTGGCCAACGAGTTGCTTATGAACCTGAAACCGATTCAGCCCTGCTTGCTGGCGGTAGATAACATGACCGGAAATACCGGGCGTGACAGCGTGGTGGCGATCCGCAAGCACCTCAATGAGGACGGTGCGGTGATTATTTTCCCCGCCGGCGTCGTTTCCCGGTTTGGCGCCAAGGGCATTCGGGACGGCAAATGGAATTCCGGCTTCCTGCGTTTTGCCTCAAGCACCCAGGCACCCATCCTGCCGATCTATATTACCGCCCGTAACTCAATATTCTTTTATCTTCTCTCGCTCATAGCGCGGCCGATATCCACCGTTTGGCTGGTGCCTGAGATGTTTAAGCACCGCCACCAGTGCCTGCCGATTCGTATCGGCAATATCATTCCGTATGCGTCCTATGCCAAGAATACGATGCCGCGTCCGGAGCTGGTTACGTTATTCCAGAAGCATCTTTACCGCGTAGCAGACCGGGGAAAGGGTATTTTTGAAACGGAGAAGGCTATCGCGCATCCAGAGGATCGGCGTGTAATTCGCCAGGAAATAAAGCAGCAGGAGTTGCTTGGCGAGACCTCCGACGGCAAGCAGATTTATTTATGCGGCTATGGCCTGGATTCCTCTGTTATGCGCGAACTGGGTCGTACGCGTGAACTGACGTTTCGCGTCGTTGGCGAGGGTACCGGGCGGCGCCGGGATATGGACCGGCACGATATGCATTACATGCACCTCGTCCTCTGGGACGACGATGCACTTGAGATCGCGGGGGCGTATCGAATCTGCAGTACGGCCGAGATGTGCCATGACCAGGGCACAGACCTGCTCTACAGTTCGCGGTTGTTCAAGTACGGCGAACCAATGGACCAGTATCTCGCCCAGGGTCTCGAGCTCGGTCGCAGCTATGTGCAACCACGGTACTGGGGTCGGCGCAGTCTCGATTACCTGTGGCAGGGGATCGGCGCATTGATGCGACGTAATCCGCAATATCGATATCTGTTCGGCGCCGTCAGTATCAGCGACTCCTACCCGATGCTCGCGAAAAGTACCCTGGTAAAATTTTACGCGACGCATTTTGGTGTCGACGAACGGCTGGTGGAGGCTACCGCCCCGTTTAGTCTTGGCAAGGAATGTGAGCAAGAGCTCGCCGAACTGTTTCCGGGCGTTGACTACAAGGAAGAATTTCGAGAACTCAAGAGTCGGCTGAGTCACATGGACTGCACGGTACCGACGCTGTTCAAGCAATATTCGGAGTTATGCGAGCCTGGGGGCGTCATTTTCGCCGATTTTGGACTCGACCTTGACTTCAACAACGCAGTAGATGGATTTGTTATCGTCGATACCTACCGCTTGTTGCCGCACAAGCGCGCGCACTACGTTGGAACACCTGTGCCTGGCCAGGAAGCGACTGCCGGTTAACCAGTGGGAAAACCCAATATTCGCTACAATAATACCGAACATAATAACTATAAATTAGATAAATCTATGTCCAGTGCTTAGAATTTTCCCTGCTTTTCATTCCGGTCGTCCGACCGCATTCAGTCCGCTGCAGGGGCGCGCCTGCACCAGCATGGATATTCAGGTTTCGGCGCCCCGGAATACAGAAACTGGTTTTAATACGAGGTGTTGAGATATGGAAGACCGTGTTCACTGCGGCGGGCTCAACGTAGCCAGGGCGCTTTATGACCTGGTTACTACTGAAATTATTCCTGGCACCGGCATCGATGCGGCGTCCTTTTGGCAATCCTTTGAACGAATCGTGGCCGATTTGGCGCCGCAAAACAGACGCCTGCTACAACAACGCGATGCCTTGCAGGCGCAGATCGACGCATGGCATCTGCAGCGTCGAGCGCAACCGCATGATGCGGCTGAGTACAAAGCATTCCTGGAAGAGATCGGGTACTTGCTGCCCGAAGGAGATGAGTTCCGGGTAACGACTGAAAATGTCGACGCCGAAGTCGCTACGGTCGCAGGTCCGCAACTGGTCGTGCCGGTGATCAACCCGCGTTATGCCCTGAATGCAACGAATGC
>CAMYKE010000311.1:3324-5249 GCA_947258895.1 uncultured Pseudomonadales bacterium
GAATGCGCGGTGGGGCAGTCTGTATGATGCCTACTATGGTACCGACGTAATCCCGCAGTCCGATGGCGCCGAGATTGGCGGCGATTATAATCCTGTGCGCGGCGCCAGGGTCATTGCCGCAGTGCGCAGTTTTCTCGATGAAGCGGTGCCCCTGCAGGAGGGCTCGCACACCGAAGTATCCAAATACCTGATCACAGGCAGTGAACTGCAGGTACACCTGGCGAGTGGTGCCCGGGCTGGCTTACAGGACCCGGAGCAGTTTGCCGGTTTTGTCGGCGCGCCGGAAGAGCCAGATGCGGTGCTGCTTCGCAACCACGGTTTGCATATTGAAATCCAGATCGATCGCGATCATTTCATCGGCAGAGACGATGCCGCCGGTATCAAGGATGTGCTACTGGAGTCGGCGCTTACCACCATCCAGGATTGCGAGGATTCTGTCGCGGCGGTGGACGCGCAGGACAAGACCGTTGTTTATCGCAATTGGTTGGGCCTGATGAAAGGCGACCTGCAGGAGGAAATGCAGAAGGGTGGACGCCAATTTACCCGCACACTGAATCCGGATCGCGCCTACACCGGACCCGACAGCTCGCCTTTTAAACTGCCCGGACGCAGCTTGCTGTTGATCCGCAACGTTGGCCATTTAATGACCAATGACGCTATCGTGGACCGGCAGGGCAACGAAGTTCCTGAGGGGATCATGGACGGCATGGTCACCAGCCTGATCGCGATCCATGACCTGAAGGGCAACGGAAACTACCGTAATTCGCGTTCTGGCAGTATCTATATTGTCAAACCCAAGATGCATGGGCCAGAGGAAGTCGCGTTCAGCGCGGAATTGTTTTCCCGTATCGAGGATGCGTTGGAACTTGAGCGCAATACGATCAAGATCGGCATCATGGACGAAGAGCGTCGCACCACAGTCAACCTGAAGCAATGCATCCGGGCGGTACGTGACCGGGTAATCTTCATCAATACCGGCTTCCTGGATCGTACCGGTGATGAAATTCATACCAGCATGCAGGCGGGGCCATTTGTCCGTAAGGAAGCGTCTAAACATGAGCCATGGATCAAGGCATACGAGGACTGGAACGTCGATATTGGCCTTGAAACCGGCTTGCAGGGCCATGGCCAGATTGGCAAGGGCATGTGGCCCAAACCGGATGAAATGGCGCAGATGATGGAAACCAAGATTGCCCATCCCATGGCGGGCGCCAGTTGCGCCTGGGTTCCCTCGCCTACGGCGGCTACCTTGCATGCAATCCATTACCATCACGTTAACGTGGCGGAGCGTCAGCAGCAACTGGCAGATCGCCAGCGGGCCAGCCTGGACGATATCCTTGCGATACCACTATTACCGGACGCCGCGCAATTAAGCGCCGCCGAGATCCAGCAGGAACTGGATAACAATGCACAGGGAATTCTGGGCTATGTGGTACGCTGGATTGATCACGGTGTTGGTTGCTCCAAGGTGCCGGACATCAACGATGTGGGCTTGATGGAGGACCGCGCGACGCTGCGGATCTCGAGCCAGCACATTGCCAACTGGTTGCTGCACGGAATTTGTAGCCAGGATCAGGTCGAGAAAACCCTGCAGCGAATGGCGGCGGTGGTCGATCGACAAAACAGCGACGATCCCTCGTATCGGAATATGGCGCCCGACTTTGACAAGAGTATCGCCTACCAGGCGGCCCGTGACCTGGTGTTCAAGGGTGTTGAGCAGCCCAATGGCTATACAGAGCCGGTACTGCACGCACGGCGCCGTGAAGCCAAGGCGCTGTGCAGCGACTAACCCGAATCCGACACCGATACAGCATCAAGTTAAAGAATAATCGATGAAATCAGCGCTCTACCCGACTTCATCTAATTGCAGTGTATCAGGTTTGCTTTGGCACGCTTGGCGGCCGCTGCGCACGCATCTCATCACA
>CAMYKE010000312.1 GCA_947258895.1 uncultured Pseudomonadales bacterium
CACAGCTCTTACAGCAGAAATTTGGTGCAAATATCAATTCGGACGTCATCAAGGACGCGTTGACAAATTTAATTGGCAACAGCAATGGCAGCCTCAATCTTGGTGGTCTGGTGAGCAGCATGATGAGCAACGGCGGTCTGCAAAACGCGGTCTCCAGCTGGCTGGGTGACGGCGGTAATGCGGAGATCTCGGCGCAACAGATCACGGACATTTTCGGAGCCGATAAACTGGCCGGTTTTGCTTCACAACTGGGCATAGGTGAATCGGAGGCTGCCGGCGGACTCGCCGAGGTAATGCCACAGCTGGTCGACAAGAATAGCAGTGGCGGCTCATTGCTGGAGCAAGCGGGCGGACTCGGCGGCGTTCTCGGAATGGCCAAAAAATTTTTCTAGGCGACGACGGTTTTACAGCGTCAGCACCTTGCGGTGGGCAGGCACAGGGTCGCGTCGTCCCGGTACGTTTAACCGACAGGACGTCCGAACAGCGGGTCGAGTGGTTCAGGACCGGTTTGTAGCATGGAGCAATTGTAGGGTGCGACATTTTTACACAGCAGACGCCACCTTGAGTGTACTCGCCTGGTGAGTTTTGCAAGGCGGGTGTGAAATGTAAGTGTAGCTGGCCGCAATTCGGTCAGCTTTTCTTAACGAAGGTAATAGAGGGTAACAACATGAGTGTTTCAAGTGTTTCAGAGATTTCAGCATCATCGACCAAGAATTTTGAAGACGCAGTGCGCAAGGGTGTGGCCAAAGCCAGCGAAACCCTGCGCAAGGTCCGCTCGGCCTGGGTGAAAGATCAGGAAGTAGTGGTGAAGAAGGGCGAGGTGGTTGAGTATCGGGTTAAACTGAAGGTCAGTTTTGTCCTGGATTAAGAATTGAAGCCGGCAGTTTCTGGCACTAACCGGTTTTTATTTTTATCAGGGACTTCTCAAGCCAGTCAACCTGGTTTGGCACGGGAGTCCTGTTACTGGAATCTAGCGAGGGTAAAGAGAATGGGATTATTTGATTTTGTGCGTGAGGCAGGCGGCGCACTTGGCAGCAAGATATATGATTTAACGCATGACGAGTCGGATATCACCGCGCCGGTAGAGGTATCGAAGGAGCGTATTAATGAGCTGCGGCAGCGAGACCTGCAGGAACAATTCGCGGAGCTTGCGCTCGATACGGATTCTGTAGAAATTTCGGTTGGTGGGGACACTGTTATTCTTACCGGGAGCGTTCCGGATCAGGAGACCTGCGAGAAACTGACGTTGGCGGCGGGCAATCATCGTGGCATTTCCCAGGTGGACTGCCAGTTGAGCGTGGAAAATCCGGAGCCCGAAGCGGCCTTCTATACCGTGAAATCGGGAGACAGCCTGGGGAAGATCGCCCTGGAACATTATGGCTCTGCAGCCAAATATGTGAAAATATTTGAGGCAAACCAGCCGCTTCTGGAAGACCCGAACAGGATCTATCCAGGGCAAAAGCTACGACTTCCAGCCTAACCGGCAGCCGTTAGTGTCGTTATAAATGTATCGATACCGGATACGCACCAGTATCTCGAACAAGAAGGGTAGCTTGTTTAGGGGGTGCGTATTCGGCCGGTACTTATTCTTTGCTTCCGGTAATGCGGACGATTGCCGGCTGTACTAACCGATCCACGTGCCCGGAATTTACCAGCGTGATCCAGTCCTTGATGCAAAGACCCTGATTGCTATAGTCCGGCCGCGGCGAATACACGGTGATTTTACCATGTGAGAAAATCGCGGTACTAACTACCATATCCTGGATTGCGACACATAACACCGCTTCCTCGACGCCTCCGCCATGGATGGCATTGCCGGCCACCGACAGGTTGCCCGCGATGAAGTCGACCGCGCTGCGCACATCCAGATTACGGAGGAAATGCGCCATTTTCCCACCTGGCAATCGCTCCAGCGCAGCCCGGATTAGCGGTTCATTTAGCAGAGCGTCGGTGTCGTAGCTGCCAACGTACCTTTCTTTAGATCAGTTGCACCGGGTGCGGGCGCCGAGTCGCCGTGAACTGGCGCAGCGAGCAGCAGTAAAAGCAGCAGTGTCAATGGTTTCATCGGGCTACTCGCCTGGTTGTGTTGCCGCCACACAATGTCTGGATAATGCCTGGCCCGTGGCCATTACCGCTACCGCGGCGACGGCTGCAGACTAGCCGCCATATCTCACTGACTCGGCGAGATATGGCGGCTAAGGAAGCTCGGTTAGCGGCGGCAATCCCTGCCTGGCGCGACGCATATTTTCGAGTTGCAGCAAGCGCTTGTTTCTCGCTGCTTCGGCCGCCGCCTTTTTCGCAGCGACGGCTGCTTCGTAATCGGCCTGTCTTTTCGCCAGAGCCGCTTCTCGCGCCGCGTTGTAGTCAGCGATGCGTTTCGCCTCGGCCGCCTTGGCATCGGCCGCTGCCTGCGCCCGGGACGCTGCGGCAGCCTCCGCGGCTTGCTGTTGATTTGCCTGGGCCGCTGCGACGGCCTCGGCTCGCCTGGTATCGGCTTCGCTGACCATTTTGGCGACGCTGATTTGCGGAGAAGGCGTAATGCGATAGCGGATTACCTCGTCGCCCGCGACCGCCAGGAACGATAGCACGCCGTCGGCACTCACCTCCCATGCATCGCCGGCGTTAAGGAAGTCACTGCCAGTTAACTCCACGGCCGCTTCGCCATCGACGTACAGCGTAAAAAATTGTCCGGGTCGCGCGCCAGTCACGGAGGCGAGCCAGTACAGGTGTTTACCATCGGCGGTGAAGGCGGGATTACCGATCGGGCGCTGGGAGGGGTAGATCAGTTTGCCATCCACGTATAGCCCCTGAGTTTCCCGGTCAGCGGTGCTCCCCACCCGCGCCAAGTGGGCGCCATCGGGGCTGAATAAATACCAGGGTACGGAGCGCTTGATTGACCAGTTGTAGAACTCTATCGGTCCGAGTTCGCTCTCCAGTTTTCCATCCACCACCAGTCCTGCAATCTGGTTATTCATGATCGGGCGTACGGCATAGGCAAAACGGGAACCGTCGTCGCTAAAGCTCAAATGCATGGGCGCGAAGGAGGCCAGCAACACCGACTCCCCATCCAGAATGATAGCGTGATTTCGATTTGCACCGTCGACGGTGGCGAAGGCGTAGCGATTGCCTTGTTTCGGCGTGACAACTTGCCCGCCCGCAAGGCCGGTGATCGCAAACTCCTGGTCTTCGACAATCACGAAGTTACGCCCACCGCTGACGGCATTATATATCAGCTTGCTGGAATCGGC
>CAMYKE010000313.1 GCA_947258895.1 uncultured Pseudomonadales bacterium
CCCTGATGAGGCGGTTGCAATCGGGGCGGGCATCCAGGCCGCGGTGTTGTCCGGTGATGTCAAGGACGTGCTGTTGCTTGACGTGACACCACTGTCTCTGGGTATTGAAACCATGGGCGGTGTCATGACAACCCTGATTGACAAGAACACCACTATTCCAACCAAGAAGACACAGATATTCTCGACGGCGGACGATAACCAGTCAGCCGTAACGATTCATGTTCTGCAGGGCGAACGCAAGCAGGCTGGCCAGAACAAGTCGCTGGGACGATTTGACCTGGCGGATATTCCACCGGCACCACGCGGCATGCCCCAAATCGAAGTAAGCTTCGACCTTGATGCCAACGGTATCCTGCATGTAGGGGCCAAGGACAAGGCCACCGGCAAGGAGCAGTCTATTGTGATCAAGGCGTCGAGCGGGCTCTCGGACGAGGAGATCGAGGCCATGGTGCAGGACGCGGAAGCCAATGTCGAGGAAGATCGCAAGTTCGAAGAACTGGTGACCGCACGTAATCAGGCGGATGGCTTGATTCATGCCACGCGCAAGACGCTTACAGAAGTTGGTGACAAGGCAGAAGCGGCGGAAAAGGAGCAGATCGAATCTGCGATCGCAGCGCTGGAAGAAGCGTTGAAAGGCGATAGCAAGGACGAGATTGAAGCCAAGACGCAAGCCTTGAGTGAAGCGTCGGCAAACCTGGCCCAGAAACTGTATGCGGAACAGGCGCAGGATGCTGGCGCAGATGCGAGCCAGGGCTCAGGTGAAGCCAAGTCTGAAGATGACGCGGTCGATGCCGAATTTGAAGAGGTTAAGGACGACAAGTAAAAGCTGCAGGACGGTAGCTACGGCAAAAACTCGCTGCGGCTTTTGGAAACCAGTGTAGTTCCATACAGGAACTACGCTTGACGCTACAGGCACTGGAAGCGCGCCCCTGGTTGGCGCGCTTTTGTGCGATTAAGAAAAGTAAAATACCGCATGGCAAAACGAGATTATTACGAGACGCTGGGTGTAGAGCGAAGCGCTGACACCAAAGACATCAAGGCGGCCTATCGTCGTCTGGCGATGAAATTTCATCCCGACCGCAATCCCAATGATGCCGGCGCAGAAGCTAAATTCAAGGAAGTTAGCGAAGCGTACGAAATTCTGGCGGATGTTGAAAAGCGTGCCGCCTATGACCAGTACGGCCACGCGGGAGTCGATCCCAACATGGCTGGTGGCGGGTTTGGCGGCGCCGGGGCGGGTGGTAACTTCAGCGATATTTTTGGTGACGTATTCGGCGATATTTTTGGCGGCGGCGGTGGTCGCGGCGGGCGCAGTCATGTACAACGCGGCGCGGACTTGCGTTATAACCTCGAATTGGACCTGGAGGATGCGGTCGCCGGCTCCAACGTCAAGATTCGCGTTCCGACCATGGTGCACTGCGAGGCTTGTGATGGCAGCGGCGCAAAGAAAGGCACCCGGCCGGTTGATTGTACCGCTTGTGGCGGGGTCGGTCAGGTGCGCATGCAGCAGGGGTTTTTTTCGGTGCAACAAACCTGTCCCCGTTGTCATGGGCAGGGCAAAACAATCAAGGATCCCTGTCATCAGTGCCATGGCGCGGGACGCGTCGAGGAACAGAAAAACCTGTCGGTGAAAATTCCGCCGGGCGTCGATACCGGTGATCGAATCCGGCTCACAGGCGAAGGTGAGGCGGGGCTGCATGGCGGTCCGGCGGGGGACCTGTACGTGCAGGTCTCGGTGCGTCCGCACCGCATCTTCACCCGCGAGGGACGCGACCTGTATTGTGAAGTCCCGATCAGTTTTGTCGATGCAGCCATTGGTGGTGAGCTGGAAGTGCCGACGCTGGATGGCCGGGTAAAGCTGAAAATTCCGGCCGAAACGCAGACGGGAAAACTCTTCAGGATGCGTGGTAAAGGCGTCGCGCCAGTGCGCGGTGGCGCCACGGGCGACTTGCTGTGCCGGGTAATCGTGGAAACGCCGGTGAAATTATCGCGCGAGCAAAAACAAATTTTGCAGGATTTTCAAGCCAGCCTCGACAACGCGCACAAAAAGCACTCACCGAAAAAGAACTCCTGGTTTGAAGGCGTGAAAAGCTTTTTCGATGATATGAAACTATAGGCCCCTAACGCAGGGCCTGGCGCCGGTTCTTTCCCGGCATAACTACAGGGATCACGGAATAATGATTCGAATTGCCATAGCGGGTGCAGGCGGCCGCATGGGTCGGGCGCTCGTTGAAGCGGTTGCGCTCGCAGAGGGCGTGGTTCTTGGTGCTGCTATTGAGCGCCCCGGTAGTGCGGTACTCGGGCGTGACGCAGCCGAGCTTGCGGGGCTGGGCAGCAATGGCGTTATCGTCGTAGCTGCAGTGGAAGACGTGCTGGAGCAGTTCGACGTGCTCATCGACTTCAGTTCCCCCGACGCTACTGCGGCCAACGCGGCGGCCTGTGCCGCTGCGGGTAAAAAAGTTGTTGTCGGCACCACGGGTTTGGACGAGTCGCAAAAGCGTGGTCTTACAGAGGCTGCCCAAAATACGGCGCTATGTGTCGCCGCCAACTTCAGTACCGGCGTCAATCTGTGCCTAAAATTGCTGGAGATGACGGCCCGTGTGCTGGGCGATGATGTCGATATCGAGATAACGGAGGCGCATCATCGCCACAAGGTCGATGCGCCCTCCGGCACGGCGCTGGCGATGGGAGAAGTAGTAGCGGGCGCTCTGGGGCGCGATCTTGAAAAATGCGCGGTCTACGGTCGCCAAGGCATTACCGGGCCCAGGGACAGAAATGCCATCGGTTTTACCACGATCCGGGCGGGCGATATCGTCGGTGATCATACGGTACTGTTTGCCGCGGAGGGAGAGCGGGTCGAGATTACCCACAAGGCTTCCAGTCGTATGTCCTTTGCCCGCGGCGCGGTTCGCGCAGCTCGCTGGCTGGCTGAAAAAGAGCAGGGCCTGTTTGATATGCAGGACGTACTGGGGCTGAATTAGGCGAGGTGTAGTAACCGTTCTTGCAGTATTTCTCGATGCTGTTTTCACCCTGCCAGAAGTGCGACCCAAAGATAGACACCGAAAGGCCGGATCACGTACAATACCGCTCCCAGAGCATAGGGCAAATCACTATCGAATTTCCAAGAGCGGGATAAGGCGCATGCCCTGTCTCGCTTTTTTGCAGCCTGCAATCAGGGGCGCTGCAGCCGATTCAAAAACAGTTTCCAGTATTTTCGGGAGATCAGATTGACAACACAGGCCATACTG
>CAMYKE010000314.1 GCA_947258895.1 uncultured Pseudomonadales bacterium
CTGGGCAAACATTGTTGGTCGCTCACAACATTGATTTAGCACCTAGAATCAACAGTTTAAGAACAGGGAATACAGTAGAATTTTATGGTGAATATGAATGGAACTCAAAAGGTGGCGTTATCCACTGGACACACCACGATCCAGGTGGTCGCCATATTAGCGGCTGGTTAAAACATGACGGTAAAACGTACCAATAACAATGTTACATGTCGCTGGAGAATCGACGCGTAAAAAACGCGCGCGCGTCAGCTCCGGCGTTATGTATCATGAACACACCGGGAGGTAATCATGAGTTGGGATGTAATCGTTTACAATTACAAGGGTTCTCCGCCGAATGACCTCAAAAATCCACCCGATGATCATAAACCCGATCCGCTAGGCTCGGCGCGCACCGTCCGCAAGTTAATCTCCGATAATCTGCCTGATGTCGATTGGTCTGATCCCACATGGGGCATCTACGATGGTGATGAGTTCTCGATCGATTTCAACACTGGGGATGAAGACCCAATTCGCTCGATCATACTGCATGTGCGCGGAGGCGGTGATGCTATCGCTGCAATGCTGCGATTCGCAAATCCTAATAAATGGTCGCTAATGGACTTTTCCACCGGAGAATTTCTTGATCCCGAAAAACCGTCACAAAAAGGCTGGGAGGATTTCCAAGCTTCTCGTGATAAATTGATAGATCAATATCGAAACGAAGATAAAACATAACAAGCGGGATGTTGCTGACGGGATAAGCTAGGCGATTTACGTAAAGATCTTTGGTTCTCTAAGGATGGTGGCCTGCAGCTCATCTCCGGAGGTTAGGCCGCATACCTCTGGCAAAAGCGGTTCGACTGGAAAGGAAGGACTTGTGAGCAGCCAATCTGCTGTTTCAACATCGATATCAGATTCTCGTAGCCGATCTTGGTTGGCACCACACCGAATTGTCCTGATAGTCTTGTGGCTCGTCACAGCAGTCACATTTGTCACGATGCTCTGGCAAGATGTCCGGCACACAAGTCGTTTCAGCGCAGCCCGCTACACGCTGCACGCGGGCTACGTGGTGGCCTTGCTTTGGTACCTCAGCCGTTCGGGACCTTCCATCAGCCAGCTCCCAGAGCTTCGACCCCTTGCATTCCCGCGCTGGAGATATGGACCATGGATACCTGTCCTGGGCATTGCGCTGATGCTTGCGTTGACCGCGATCTTTGATGATGGCGCCGACATACTGATGCTCCTTATGATCGTGGCGACGGTCTGGATCATCGTGGCCTGGCGCCGGGAGATAGGTCTACGTTCGGTCATTCAAGGCGTTATGGTCGCCGCCATCGCCTTAGCCGCAGGCCTACCGATGATTAAAAACGGCTTTATTGGCGAAACCGCACTCTATTTTCTCTCGATACTCGCAGCGCCAATGTATATTGCCGGCGGGTTGCTGATCAATCGCACTAGTCTGGGCGGGATTCAACTGCTGGCGAAACGGTACCTCCCGGCTCTGCGCAGCTTTCTCTGGGGCTGTTTGCTGTTCGTCCCTCTCGGCCTCGCCAATGCCGCCGGTGGATCGCCGGGTTCGAACGTGACCTGGGTGAGCGAGTGGTGGATGCCCTTCTCACTTCCCTGGTTCTCAGGCATAGCCGAAGAAACCTGGTTCAGACTGTTGCTTGTCGGTCTATGCTATTTGATGCTGCGGCCTGCGTTCCGTAAACGCCCTGCACTTGCCGTCCTGGCGGCAGTACTCTTAAGCGGAACCACTTTCGGCCTGTGGCACGGTCGAACGCTGGAGAGGTTTCTGACGACGGGACTGATCTATGGCGTGCCTATGACGGTCATATTCGTCAGGCGTGACTGGGAGCATTCCGTGGGTGCCCACTATGTGGTTAACATGATCCCATGGGTGATGGCTTTCCTCGAGACCTGATGCGGTCTAACAAATCGCTTCACAGAGACGTGGATTCGGTTGCGTTTCATCCACGCCGGTGAGCTCAGGGGTTATGAGTACAAATAACCTCAACCCATCGATAATTTTGAAGAGGCAAAAAAACTTGTGATATCATCAGCCCAAGTTTTCAATGGCGAAGCACCGATAACTGCTTCTATCTATCCAATGAATTGACACCATGAAAAATTATGAGATATGCATATTCTATCACCATACATTTCGATAACCATTGAATTACATAGTTTGGCAAGATAACCCGGAGGTTTTAAATCCGTCAAATTTTGAATAGTTCTGCTATTTTTATATAGCAAAAATTGATGACAGAAATAAAGGATAGCTGCCATGAGAAGGACAGCTGCATGTTTGATCTATATTTTGATTGTTCTGGTTATGTTTATTTTTTTTGGGTGTACCAGTGGACCCCGGGGCAAGTTAAAAAGAGTGCAAGACCCCACAGAGGAAGGACTGCGTCAGAATTGGAATGAGTATACGGTTTATTATCGACGCAATCTTGCTCTGATTTTTAAATTCAAAAATGATTCTAAAATCGTATTAGATGGTTCATGGATTGAAGTCACTTCTGATAATATGATGGAAAATACCAGAATCGTGAGTTCTACCTGGGTAAAAGAAATTATCGGGAAAAATGACAAGATGTTCGGTTATCTGGTGCATCGCTATCAGGACAACGTCTATGCCGGAATAGTCGATGAAAACTCCGTAAAGTTAAAGTATTATTATGTCCGGACGTCGGGTGGTCCTTGATTAAGCCAAATGTTTCTCCCGTCGATCTTTCTATTTTAAATTTAATTACCTTCTCACGGGAGAGCATCAATTACTGATAGCTGTTATGTATATGCAACCCACTGAAATAGTTTATTATTCAGATATGATTATCTCAGGTGAGAGCATTAACGCATTTAAGAGCTCTTCCAAATCATTTTCAAAAGGCGGCTACCCAAACCGAATATAAAGTATTTTGATTTTTTCTTGAGGCTAAGTCCGGAGCGTGTATTACGTATTGCGCAACCCACACATGGGCTGAATAGTGTAACGGCTATCCTTCTTGTATTCTCATTTTTGTATATGACGTTTGCAAATATGAAATAAATCGCCTACTTTAATTGATCTCCAACTCATGGAGGACTGACGTGAAATCCATTACAATTCTGATTATTGTACTTTTGCCGGCCTTGGCGTTTACAGAAACCTCGCAAGGGATAAAGCATTTGGAACTGTCCACGGAGGGCATCCATATGCTTGAGGTGACCTGCGGCGCGGGCTCTCTACTTATCAGGGGAGTTGATGATCTCGCCAGCATC
>CAMYKE010000315.1 GCA_947258895.1 uncultured Pseudomonadales bacterium
CCATCGGTCAGCGGCGTGGTAGTTAGCAAGATATCGAGGGTACTGCCATCCCTCGAAATTCGGGTGGTCTCCATGGTATGCACACCCTCCCCGGACGCGACGCGCCGCATTATTTCCCGGTTGGCATCCTGCTCCGCCTCGGGGATCAGGTCGCAAACACTCATCTCGAGTGCCTCGCTCTCGCGGAAGCCGTACATTTGCTCTGCGCCCCGGTTCCAGGCGGTGATCTTGCCATCCAGGGACTGCACGGTGATCGCGTCGTTGGAATCACGCACCACCGTGGCAAACAGCTGGGCCTGCTGTTCGGAGCGCTTGCGGGTGGTAATGTCGATGAAGGTAATGACCACCCCGCCGATGCGGTGGTCGCGGGTACGGTAGGGCAAGATGCGAAGTAAATACCAGCCACCCTCTTCGGTCACGACTTCCTGTTCCAGCGGAGTCAGGTTCTGCAGCACGCGCCCGGCATCGGCCAGCAGGTCAGCGCCCTGGAATTTTTGCCGAATATCGCTGCAGGGGCGGCCGACGTCGGCGCTAATCAGGTTGAACAGGCGGTTGGTCGCTGGCGTAAAGCGGCCGATACGCATCTCGGTATCCAGAAACAGGGTTGCGATGTCGGTGCTGCTGAGCAGGTTATCCATGTCTTCGTTACTGCGCGCCAACTCCTCTATCTTGAGATTGAGCTGGCTGTTGAGCGTGCTCAACTCCTCGTTCATGGATTGCAGTTCTTCTTTCGAGCTTTCGAGTTCCTCGTTGCTGGACTGCAACTCTTCGTTAATGGAAATGACTTCTTCGTTGGCCGCCTGCATTTCCTCGTTGACGGTTTCCTGCTCCTCGATACTCTGGTGTAACTCCGCCCGCGCGGCCGCCAGGTCGGTCTCGAGCTGCTGGATTATTGCGTTATCTGTGCCGGCTAACGGGGCGACATCGGTCGTGGTTGCGCCAGGCTGGCCCGGTTGCTCCTCGAAGGTAACCAGCAACAGGGGCTCGGGCAGGTGTGAATCGACGTAGGGCCTCGCGACTATTTTTATTGTTTCCCGGGTATTGCCGCGGCTCAGGCCGAGCGGCGGGGAACAGGCGGCACGTTCCCGGCCGGACGCTTCTTTCAGCACCTCGCGTAGCTGCGAACGCAGCTCGGGCCGGACCAGATTCACCAGGTCCTGGGTCGGCGCACCGGCCGGCTGCTCCAGGTAGGGTGCGGTCTGACCAAAAAAATACATCACCCGGTAGTGGCCATCCACCAGCATTGCCGCCGGTGCATATTCCTGCAACAGCTCGCGCTGGACCGCCTGCTGCAGGCGCAACTGGACCCTGGATTCGATCGTCGCTGCCTGGGCGGCCTGCCGGGCTTTGATACCCGTAGCCACCATCGGAAACTCGATCGCTGCCGGCTTGGTCAGCTCCTCGCGCTGAAAGATGCGCCATTTCTTGTCCACCGCCTTGAACCAGGTTTCCTGCTGGCTGACGGTTTCCGAATGCCCCAAAAACAGGTAGCCATCCTTGCGTAACGCAAAATGAAACAGACCCAGGATCTTGCGCTGCGTGTCCGGTTTGAGGTAGATAAGCAGGTTGCGGCAGCTGATCAGGTCAATTTTGGAGAAGGGCGGGTCGCCGATCAGGTTTTGCCTGGCGAAGGTGATGCATTCGCGCAGTTCGTTCCTGGCGCGATAACTGTTACCCTCGCGTGTAAAAAAGCGATTTTTCCGTTCCGGCGACAACTGCAGTAGCGTGCTCTCCGGATACACCGCATTGCGGCCGATGGCCAGCGCCGCCTCATCGAGGTCGGTAGCGAACATCTGCAGGACGCAATGTTTATGCTCATCCGCCAGCTTTTCGACCACCAGCATGGCCAGGGAAAAGGCCTCCTCGCCACTGGCGCAGCCTGGCACCCATATCCGTATCCTGGCATCGCTGGCTTTGCGCTCGACCAGTGGTGTAATTACCTTGCTGTCCAAAGCCCGAAACGCCTCTTCATCACGGAAGAAAGTGGTCACGCGAATCAACAGATCCTGGTGCAATGCCACGGCCTCTTCCTGGTGTTCGCGCAGGTATTCGAGGTACGCCTTGATGGAGGTAATGTTCAATAACCCCATGCGCCGCGAAATCCTGCGCCGTATGGTGCCCTGCTTGTAGCCCCGGAAATCGTAGCCCGTGCGGGTGCGCAGCAGGGCGATGATCGAGCGCATACAGGCCTCGTAGTCGTGGGCTTGCGGTTCCTCTTCAAGCGCCTCGGGCCGGGCAATGAAGGGGTTGCGGATATATTGCGCCAGCCGCTCGGGTATCTCCGCCAGGTCACATACGATATCCACCAGCCCGGTCGCGATTGCGCTCTCCGGCATGCCAGCGTATTCGGCGCTGGTTGGTGATTGGGCCATTACCATGCCGCCGTGGCCGGCGACCGCCTGCACGCCACCGGTGCCGTCATGGCCGGTGCCGGAGAGGATGATTGCGATCGCCTGCTCTTCGTGTTGTTTGGCGAGCGACCACAGGAAGGCGTCGATCGGCATGCGCAGCCCGTGGCGAGGCTCCGGCGCTCCCAGGCTCAGCATTTGATCATGCACTGTCATGTAGGTGTTGGGCGGGATCGCGTACACATGATCCGGCTCCATGTGCATGCCTTCGGTCACCTGCACCACCGGCATTTTTGTTACCCGCGCCAGGATTTCCGCGGTCAGGCTTTTCGATCCCGGGTCCAGGTGCTGGATCACCACAAACGCCGCGCCGGTATCGCTCGGCAGTTTCGCGAACAGTTCCTTGAGCGCCGGTACACCGCCGGCAGAGGCGCCGATTCCTGCGATGGGGAAAGCCGTCGTTTGAGTCATGCGAACATCAGCCTATGGGGGAAAGGCATGCTACAGGAAACTACCGAAAATAGGTAATTTGCCTTACGCAGAAGCGCGTAGTATGACAAAAATCAGTTCATTTTTGTATTGCGTTTTTGGGGCAAGTCAGCGCGAACGGATTATTGGCAAGGGGAAGGCCAGCAGCGCGTGGCAAGCACGACAAAAACCGGGATATCGGTACCAGGCTTGCACCGGAGCGGGTGAGAAAGGAGCGTGGAAATGGCTCGCCGGTGAATCATCCGGCGCCTGGCTGTTGCGCCGGATTCTTGATTCCGATCAACACACGGCGGCTGTTGCGCTGTTATAACAATAGTTTTACATGGAACCGCAGCGCTGGCAGCCCGTACTCCAGCTACCCCTATCGACCTTGATCCCCATGCATCGATCTGGGAGCGCTTTTTCA
>CAMYKE010000316.1 GCA_947258895.1 uncultured Pseudomonadales bacterium
TGGGCATTGGATCGCCCAATCGGTGAGATATGGCGGCTAGAGGAATCAAGTCAAACAAGCGCCCTGCTGCTCCGGTACATCCAGCAGAATCTGCTGCTTATCGATAAATCGCACTTTGCGTGCTGTTCATAATGTGCGAGCGGAATGATTGAGTCGCGGCCTGGCCGATGTTTCCGACATCGACCCGCACATCGATATGTTGCTGCAAATTCTGGTCGGATGCATTGCTCACCACGGCGCCCATAACCGCCGTTTTTGACACGTCGTGCAGCGCGGCGGAGAAGCTGCCATCCGCATTATTTACCACCACGCCCTGGAAATTTTGCAGGCCGGGACGCTCGGCCGCGTTGCCCGGGATCACATCGGCAAGGTTGGCGCCATTCTCACCACCCACCAGGGTCGCCGTACCTGCAACGCTGCCGCCGGTGGCGCGCATGTTGCCTAACGACACCTGCACCGGAATATCCTTAAAGACATCTGCCGAGGCACCACCTGCACCAGAGGCGCTGTAGAGTGTTTGCGAGTTCATCACCAGGCCGGTTTGCGAAATGGTAAATACCGACTCGAGCCGCACGTCATTGATAATAGAGGTCACGGAGGCACCAAAATTAAACTCTACGCCGCCGATCGAAAACCCGCCCCTGAGATCGCCCATACCGGGATCATCGAGGGCAGCGATATAGATCTGGTCGTCATCGTCCATCGCAGTCTGCGGGCTGTATTGGAGGTCATTGTCGAATGAAACCAGGTCGAACACCCGGTACAGCCTGAGGTCTATTCTCGGCACCAGGGATTCGTCGTGTAACAAGTCCAGGCCGGATGTTTCAGCGATGGTCTGGTCGGTGATCAGTTCGAGACTGGCGCTGGATTGAGAGGCAAGCGTAAACAACTGCTCGGCTGCCGCGACCGGCTGCACGTCCGCAGCGTCCAATTCCAGCTCGCGCTCCCATACGTCATTTGAACGGATGAGGTTTTGCCTGGCTTTAGCCGATAGCGGGTAGACTGCCACCGGTACGCCGCCTCTATACAGCCGCAAATCCATACTCAACGGATCGGTCAATAGCAACAAGGGACCGCTTCCGGCCGGCCTCTGCTCATCACTCTCACCGTCAAAGCCAGCATGGAGCGGAGCCAGGTGAGCACGCGATAATTCGAGCCCCAATGGCACATTCAGCAACTGCGAAGCGATATCATCCCTCGCCGCCGAAAAGGAAGAGGCTGCAGCGAACAACAGAATGCACAACATCGCGGCAGTTACCGCGCTGCGCAGAACCTCGTGTTGCCTGGGATGCGCTTGCGCCATCTTTTTCACTCGCCTCACTGACCTGTTAGCCATTGCGGTTGCACCATCAGGGCGTCGAACTGCGTTCGATCATCGCCCCATCTCATTCGCTCCCGGCAATTCCAGCAAGCCGGTTGCGATTCCTGTCCTGTTTACGCCCAGACTAATAGGCGCCGCCGGGCGTACCCGCCAATCCCGGTCGTTATTGAAATTTGCCCGCGCTATTTCCACTTCCTCCCGCGCGGCGAGAATCGTGCCATTCCAGATATCGTTAAAATATTCCTTGGGAACGACCACCGTACCCGACGCCGGGTCGCCAACCAGCACCATTCCGCGCTCCAGGCCCTTGACGACCACAAAGTGCTTAAAGCCTTGCGTATCCAGGAGCGCGATTCCCGGCACGCCTACCTTGATAAAGGCATCGATCGACATCGTGAAACCGTCCGCCCGCAATCCCTTCGAATCCATATAATGCTTCATATCAAGCATCGAAAAGCCAACGGTGCGAATCTTTTCCTGGTTGCCCCTGTCCCACATGCTCTGGTAGACCATGGTCTCGGATACGGGCAGGTCGTAATGGTAGGTGAGCAAGGTAGCCACTGCGGCAGACCCACAGCTGTAATCGTACTGTTGCCGAATCACGCCATCCCACTTGATTTCCTTCAGGCTCTTGGCGTGCATCGAAAAAGTACCGAACGGACCGGAAATATTCACCGGCGCGGCCCAGGTATTTGGTAAAAAAAATAATACGGTCACCAGGAAAATCCTGGCAACCGTTACTGGAGAGATCAAGTGCTGCATTGCTTAGTACTCAGTTTCCAGTTGTTATAAAGAACCGAACAGCCAATCAATACCATGGCTCCGCAACTTACTACTGGGTGAGATCGCCGTCGATATAGATATTCACACCCACCGAAGTAGTGACACTATTCCCTACGCCGGTCACAAAAGCAGCACTGGATATTCCATGGAAGTTATCGTAAGCATGATCGCCAATATAGATCTTGCCAGATTGAATTTCACCGGCACTGAACAGGGAGCCGGTAATGCTGGACTCCAGGCTCTGTTGACTCGTAACCGTCGTGTCGGTGATCGTGGTTACATTTTCACGTCCCCGGAAATCATCGAGTTGACCCAGTTCAATCGCTTGCAGCGAGTCAAAACCCTGCAGCTGGACTTCCCCGGCTTCGTCAGCAACAACAGGCCCAACCGTTAGCAGCCCTATTGCGATACATGACAGAATTGTTTTCATTTCAATACACCGAATGTTATGGACCATTTAGACCTTGAAGGGTGGGGCTGGCTGAAACAGCCAGCCCCGGTCTTCAGGATTACTAGCCTCTAGGACTAGCCACCAGGAGTGATGCCAGGACCACCGATGTTGATAGGTGCATGAGCATTAACCTGCACCCCGGCATTACCAGCGTTCAGCACACCAGTGTTATATACACCGTTCTGGATTCCTCCAAAGGTGCCACTGTTGTTAACGTTGATATTACCGGTCATCAGTTGGGCCATGCCGCCATTGGCGTTGCCGCCAGCAGCGCCATTGCCACCATCTCCCGCTGACGCGGTGATTCCTGCCAGATGGGCATAGGAATCGGCATTGGCGTCACCACCAGTACCGCCATCACCGTTGGCATCACCACCTGTACCGCCATCACCGTTGGCATCCCCAGTATCGCCACCAGTACCGTCGGCATCACCACCGGTGCCACCGTCGGCGCTGGAATCACCCGCGTAGCCATCGGCATATCCACCGTTGCCATCGGCAGAAGCGTTGCCCTCCGCCTGGGATGAGGCAGTACCACCGGTACCGTCCGCACTGGCGTCACCACCGGCACCACCGTCACCACCATTGGCAGTAGCCGTATCGCTGGTAGCCGTTGCATCGGCGCTAGCCGTTGCTTCGCCACCATCGGCGTTACCGCCGTTACCGCCGGTGCCGCCTG
>CAMYKE010000317.1 GCA_947258895.1 uncultured Pseudomonadales bacterium
TCCAGCGGGGTGTCCTCGTGGACATCCGTCAACACCGGCACGCCAAGCTGCGCCCTTACCTTCTCGAGAATGGCGAGTCCCGCTTCCATGCCCGGGCCACGAAAACTTTCATGCGAGGAACGGTTGGCCTTGTCGAATGACGATTTGAAGATGAACGGCATACCCAGCGCCGTCACGGGCGCACTGCACCAGGCCATGAAAACATTTTTCGCCCTGCCCGGGTCGGCCAAGCGCGCTATTTCGCGCAGCCTGGACAATCCCTGGGGGTACTATGATGCTGAACTAACCAAGAATGTTCGTGACTGGAAGGAGGTCTTTGACTACGGCCCACCTGAGGCCGGCAGAATGATCCCCCAATGGCCACAAGGGCTGCCGCAGTTGCGGGCGGCGGTCCTGGATTTCTACGGTCACTGCGAAAAACTTGCTTTCAAACTGCTGGCGATGATCGAACGTAATCTGGGCGCAACCCCGGAGCAGTTGGCCATGCACTTCCGCGGCGGGCACAGCAGCTTTTTACGGCTCAATCATTATCCCGCCTGCCCGGCGGTCGCCGCACCGGGCAGCGAGCAGGGCAGCCGCCTGGGGGTAAATCACCACACCGACGCCGGCGCGCTCACGATTTTGCTGCAGGATACGCAGCCGGGGTTGCAGGTCTGGCGAGAGGACGAATGGCAGCTGGTGCCCAGCCTGCCCGGTGCCCTGGTCATTAACCTGGGCGATATGGTTCAGGTGTGGTCCAATGACCGGTACCGCGCGGCCCTGCATCGCGTGATTACCCATACCAGCGCCAACCGCTTTAGCGCGCCGTTTTTCTTCAGTCCGGCATACAGTACCAATTATCAGCCCCTTCCCGGCACCGTGGATGCCGCCAACCCGGCCCGATATCGCAGCATCAACTGGGGCGAATTCCGCTCCCGGCGGGCCCAGGGAGACTACGGCGATTACGGCGAGGAAGTGCAACTGAATCAGTACCGTTTGGACCAGGAGGTACACTCATGCCATTCATAACCACCATCCCGGCCAGCGAGGCCAGCGGAGCCGTCCGAAAGCTCTATGAGCGCCAGGCGAACGGCGGCGCGTTCCTGCCCAACTATGCGAAGGTGTTCTGCCACCATCCGGAGGTTATGCAGGCCTGGGCCGAATTGCAGGAAACTATCCGCCAACAGCTGGATTCCAGAACCTATGCATTAATCATCCTGGCCGCCGCCCTCGCAATCAATAATTCCTATTGCGCTCTGGTACAGGGTACTAAACTGCTGGCCAGGTATTTTTCCGCCGCTGAGCTGCTGGCGATCGTGCAGGATTCGCCGGCCAGCCCGCTGTCAGAGGCCGAGCGGGCCATGATGCTATTTGCGCGGCAGGTGGCTGTGGATTCTTCCACCATCACGGCGCAGGAGATCGAACGGCTGCGTGCGCTCGGTATTACAGACCGGAAAATTTTCGATATTGCAGCCGCCGCCGCTGCCCGCTGCTTTTTTGGCAAGCTGCCCGATGCGTTGGGCGTACAGCCCGACCCCCATCTTGGCGCAGTGCCCGAGCCGCTGTTATCCCTGCTCAGCGTGGGCCGGACCGTTGCCACCGAAGCGGCGGAGACCATGCCAGAGCTCGGATCGTAATACACCAGCCTGCCATGACCTCGGCATTGCAGTCCCTGCGGGATCTCTGGCGCGGGGGCAGTCCCATCAAACTTCACCCCGCATCGACACTTGCCGGCAGCCCCCCGTTTGGATTAGGCTGAATCAACCCGGTTGCGGCCTCCCCGGGGCGGGACCCCTTACCCGACCCTTTCAACGTGAACAAGGATAAATCATGAATACGATCGATATCGGCAATAGCGGCTTACTGGCCTCTGCAATCAGCCTGGGTTGTATGCGCATCGCCGAGTTGAGCGACCGCGATATCGATACCCTGCTGGCAACGGCCCTGGAAGCGGGAATCGACTGTTTCGACCACGCCGATATCTACGCCAAGGGCCAGTCCGAGGTGGTATTTGCCAGGGCACTGGCGCGCTCATCCACCTCCCGCGAACAGCTGGTCGTGCAATCAAAGTGCGGCATCCGCGAAGGCAGTTTCGATTTCTCCCGGGAGCACATACTCTCGTCAGTGGAGGGCAGCCTTAGCCGACTCAACACCGATTACCTGGATCTGCTGCTGTTGCACCGGCCCGATACGCTGATGGAGCCCGCGGAAGTCGCCGCGGCGTTTTCCGAGTTGCACCGCAGCGGCAAGGTGCGGCATTTCGGCGTGAGCAACATGAATCCCGGACAGATCGATCTGTTGCGCAAATATGTAGAGCAGCCGCTGGTGGCTAATCAGTTGCAATTGAGCCTGACCAATGCCAGCATGATCGACAGCGGCTTCAACGTGAACATGCAAGGCGACCCTGCCGTCATGCGCGATGGCAGCATTCTTGAATACTGCCGGCTGCACGATATCACCATCCAACCGTGGTCGCCCCTGCAGTATGGCTTTTTCGAGGGGGTATTCCTCGACAATGACAAATTTCCGGAATTGAACCGCACCCTGCAGGAACTGGCCGGGGCAAACGGCGTAACCAGCATCGCCGTCGCCATCGCCTGGCTGCTGCGCCATCCTGCCAGAATGCAGCCGATCATGGGCACCACCACTCCTGGTCGGCTGCGCGACGCCGCCCAGGCGGCGTCCATCGAGCTGACGCACCAGCAATGGTACGAGCTGTACCTGGCGGCGGGACACACCCTTCCCTAGCTGCCAAAAACTTCGAAGACGCTCTGAAGAAAAGCATGCAAGGCTATGTATTAAATAATATTGGTGCCGGAAAGAGGAATCGAACCTCCGACCCACGCATTACGAATGCGTTGCTCTACCGACTGAGCTATTCCGGCACTGGGAGATTGCTGCGACAATCGCGCCTGATTATAGCAGCTGAAATCGGTTAGTCTCGAGCCGGATCATGAAACCACTTAAATCCCTGTTTATCCTGCTGCTGCTCACCGCTGTCGTGCAGAGTATCTATTATTACCCCGCGCTGCCGGCTGAGGTGGCCTCCCATTTCGACGGCCAGGGCAGTCCCAACGGCTGGTCCTCGAAAGCCACTTTTTTCGCTATCTACCTGGCAGTGCTGGCGCTGCAAGCGATTATTTTCCTGCTCGCCCCCGGTCGCCTGGCGCAACGCTCGGCGTTCCGCCTGAAACTGCCCGACCCCGATTACTGGCTCGCACCGCACCGCCGCCAGCGCACGCTC
>CAMYKE010000318.1 GCA_947258895.1 uncultured Pseudomonadales bacterium
GTTGCATTCGAAAATGTTAAAGTAGGAGGTGGCGCGCCGGCGTTCTATGCGGCCCAACAGATGGCAAATTCGGTCGCCCACCAACAGGCGATGAATCTAAAGATCCAGCAACAGAGTGATATTGGCGCAGCGATTGCTGGCAAGATCGCCGAATCGATCATCTCAACGAGTCCTGCTGAGGGCGGAGCAGATACTGCTGCTTTGGGTATGCTGTCTAAGCTGCTACAGCAGACGCCCCCGCCCACCAATATTCCTACGCAGGGCCAGTAGGACTTAACTAACCGAGGGGCGAAAGCCCCTCAGAGGGAAATTAAATGAGCGTATTTGATGCAGACCGCAAAAGCGGATGTTCGGTAGGTTGCAGCGTCGTAGTCACGGACGAAAGCGGTCAAAGGATTTCTACGGGTCACGAAGAATGGCACGGGTTCGAAAGGGCTTTAGCAAACCAGATGGCAATGGATATCTACGACGCTGTAAAGGGAATAATTGAAGGATACAGGGAAGCACAGGGAGATCACGCGAGAATAAAGGAATTACAAGGGTCGCTTGGCAAAAGCAAATAGGGCCGAGATCAGGTCGGCTCAATGGCAGGACAAGGAAGTCCTGCGGTGGTGGGAAGATGAGATGCAGATAAAGCAATGGCTGTCTGGCGAATATGATCTCAATTTCAAAAAATGAAGGACCGCACATGCAGAAGACGGCTCTTAACCCAGCAAGCAAAAAACATTCTATGGATGACTGCGTGTGGACGAAAGAACATGGAAGCGGCTTCCATTGGGTAACGCATTGCGGCCATGAGTTTGTTCTTGTTGACGAGAACCCGAAGACTTGCGAATTTGTTTTCTGTCCGTATTGCGGCGCATCGATTATCCTCTACGACATAGATCAATAGTGGACCCATACGCAACGCACATTCCTGTGACCGCTTTAGCGCTTGCTAAAACCAGCATTCTTTTTCCTTCCTTGCCTATACTTGAATGCGGCTGCGGGGATTATTCGACACCAGTTATTGAACTACTGAAAGGCGAGCGTGAGCACGACATCTTTTCGAGTGACCAAGAGTGGTTCAAACGTTATGAAGACGTTGCGGATTCTGTGACACAAATAGAAGCTGCGGCAAAACATCAATGGGGTAAGTTTCATGTTGATCGTCAATATGGACTATGCTTGTTGGACTCTGAAGAGTTTATAGTTCACAGAATGAAGCACATCCCAAAATTACTTGAAACCTGCCATGTGGTGGTGATGCACGATGCGCGGCCCATGCCAGGTTTAGCTAAATTTGATTATCTTTACACTCGGTACGAACCCAATACGTGGGTGGGCAGCAACAGCGTTGATGTTGGAACGTGGTTCCCTGAATAGAAATGAAGAGTGAATCCACTAAATATCTTGCCGGCAAAGCAATCCCGGGCAGCGAAGAACGCACATTCAATCTCAATTATGCTGCTATCGTGGATGCACTCGGGGAAAGCATGGTGGCCGGCACCTTCAATATTGCGCTCGACGAGGATCTTGAACCTGGCAGACCCGATATTGTAGCGGCAAACTATCGATTCTGGCGGTGCGAAGTCGCCACATCAGGGATGATCGAAAAGGACGAGCCGGGAATCCCGGGGTATTTGATAAAGGTGATGGGTGAGAATTATCCTTCCAACCTTGCTGAAGTGCTTTCCCACGTCCACATCAGGACGGCATTGAAAATGAATAACTGGCCGTCATTCCCTGTTGAGCTGTCATTGTCAGATTCAATGGAAGAAGAATAACCTATAGGATAAAACTAAGAAATGGGCTAAAATCGGTCAAGGAGACCGTGAAACTTGGCCCAAAACGCTACAAACGAGTTCGAAACCATCCTCGCCGAGCTTATTCGGCGTGAAACTACCAACCAGTTAGCCGTTTACAACCCCTATCCCTTCCAAAAAGCCTGGCATAACGCCAAAGGCCACGACACAGCCGATCCAGCCCGCCAGAAATGCCTGATGTGTGCCAATCGCATTGGCAAGACATTTTGCGGCACGATGGAAGACGCGATCCACGCTACCGGGATATACCCGGACTGGTGGGAAGGCATTAGATTTACCCATGCCGTCAACATCCTGGTAGCGGGTATCACAGCCGACTTGGTGCGCGACACTCTTCAGGCCAAATTGCTGGGCGACCCCCATAATCCGGACGAATGGGGAATGGCAGCCATCCCAAAGGATCTGATAGAGGGAAAACCAGCAAGGAAGCAGGGATATGTGAATGCCATCGACAGTATTGGCGTCAGGCACGTCAGCGGTGCAATCTCAAGAATAAAATTCCAGGCCTACGAGCAGGGCGCCAAGAAATTCATGGCAACCGGGTTTCATGTCGTGCACCTGGACGATGCATCGAGATCAACTTCTGGCTGCCCTGCCGCCGCAAGAACGCGAAATGCGCTCAAAAGGCATCCCGCAGATGGGTTCCGGCATGATTTACCCGGTGCAGGACGAAATGTTGATGTGCGAGCCATTCGAAATACCTATCTGGTGGCCGAGGATCTGCGCGATTGACTTCGGGGGGTTCGAGCATCCGTTTGCGGCTGTGTGGCTGGCTCTGGACCGCGACACGGACACAACATACCTCTACAAGACCTATAAGAACATGGGGGGGCTTCCGATCCACTGTGACGCCCTGAAGCGCCAGGATTGCGAGTGGATTCCCGTGGTTTGGCCGCATGATGTAGGTCACGCCGACAAAACGAGCGGGCGCCCACTTTCGGTGGTGATGCGCGACGATTACGGCCTGAACATGCTTCCGAGATCTTTTTGCAACCCACCGGGGCCCGGGCAGCAGGAAGGCCAGGGCGGAATCGGTGTCGAGGTCGGTCTTTGGAACATCCTTACGGCAATGGAAACAGGCCGGTTCAAAGTCTTTTCCAACCTGAGTGACTGGTTCCGGGAAAAAGGCCTTTATCACAGGAAGGACGGCAAAATCGTCAAGCGCATGGATGATCTGATGGATGGCACGCGATATGCCTATCAGAGTCAGCGATTCGCCGATATTCGGCCCCGGCCTGTCAGTCGTAAATCAAGAATACCCAGCGGGGTGAGAAATTGGTAATGCCAGCATCGACGAAGGTTGTAAAACGCAGGGTCATGGGTCGGGATCAAACCGACATAGCCACGTTCATCAATGATGAGCTGAAACGGCGAAAAGGCTCAGAGTGGCGCAAAAAGCATGAGGCGCGGTGGAAAGAGGTTGACCGGCAGATTTCTATGGAACCGCCAGAGGTTTCAGGCAGCGATCCGGGCGAATGGCATAACGCAATCCAACTGGGCGATTTGACCGATGCCAGCGAGACCATCACTGCCGACATCCTGCGGCTGGTATTCCCCACGGAAAGGAAGTTTTTTGTCCCGCATGTCGAGATGAGAGGTCCGATAAACGAGGCGGGCGAAGAGGACCCACCCCCGCCCGAACAGCAGCGGGCCGTTAACGGCGTCGTGAGAAGCTTCATGGTCCAGCAGCACAAGGATTTCGGGGTCAGGGGACGGGTGAAGCTTGGGCTCAAAGAGGCTCTGCATCACGGCTCTGTGGTGGCCACTGTCGATCAAGAGCGATTGTTCAAGTTCGAGGGCGGCAGCAAGCCTGCTCATTTAAAGGCCCCTGTTCCGCAGATCCATTCTATGTGGAATTCCTATCCCGACAGCAGTCCGGCGATCCAGGGTACAGAGCTTTTCTACCGCGGCTCTATGATTATCGTGTCCTGGGTTCCGCTGCAGGTTGCGCTGGAAATGCCGGGCTGGATCAACAAAGACAAACTGCAGGAAGCGCACAGCAAAAAGAAGCTTCACGAACACATCGAGATAATCACGTATTACGGGGACATTTTTCTCAAGCGCCACGATGGGAATATCCTGTTCCCGAACCGCAAGACGGTTGTGAACGGAACGGTCTTCCTGGAAAGCACCGTCAATAAAACGGCCTACAGTCCGGTGATCTATACCGGCTATGAGCGCGATGACGTGCGAGATCCTTACTTCACGAGCCCTATCGTAAAGCGTGCGCCGATGGGCAAGTTTGCCACGCACATGGCCAACAAGACGATGGACAGCGTAGACCTGAAAGTATCCCCGCCTATCGCCTATGACAGTCTCGACAACAGCATGAAGGGCGAAGGTCCGCAGATTTACCCGAATGCCAAGATCCCGAATCGAGGCAACGTGAACATTCAAACGCTCGATGTTGGTGATCCGGCAACAGGATTGGCTGCGCTTCAATGGGCGAAGCAGGATATGGCTCAGGGCACAACTGTCGATTCGGTGCGTGCGGGGGTTGCTTCAGGAACCGAGCAGACGGCCACCGAAGTCATCAAGACAGAACAACGAGCTGAGGTACGAGAGGTGGAATTCTCAAGTTCCTGGGAATCAGGATTCATGCTTCCCTACCTCATTATGCAGCATGACTTGAATCTTGATGGGTTGGAAACATACCGATTCTATAACGATGAGCCTCATTCGCCAGACTTTCTGCGCTTCACCAAGAAGAACCTGCCAAAGAACATCATTTTCGAGGTTACGGGTTCCAAAACGCTATTGGGCGAGCAGGAACGCACGCAACGTTTCGGGCAAACCGCGGCGCTGGCCGGCCAGAGTGAATTGCTTGCGAGAGAAACGGACTGGACAGAGGTTGCTCGCCAGCTCTGGGAAGACAGCAAACAGAAAGACCCGGAAAGATTCCTGCAGGCAAGCGACAGGAACGAAGAAGTGCAGGTTGCTTTAGCGCAGGCGCAAGAGCAATTCGAGGCTCAGTTGCAGCAGATCCAGCAGCAGGCGCAGCAGATGCAAGAGGCGCTGCAAAAGGCCGAGGATGAGAGCAGGGCGGCACAGGCCAAGGCCCAGCAGTCTGAGCTTCAAGGCGAACAGCTCAAGCTTGAGAAAGAGCAGCTTCAGCTTCAGAAGCTAACGCTTTCAGAACAGTTGAAGCTGACGCGGGAAATGGAACGGGCCGAAAGCCGGCTTGAGGATCTGCAGCGTGATATCGAAAAGCGCGAGTTGCGAATGCAGTGTAAAGACCAGGGGTCGGAGGTAAAAGAGGCCCGTAACAGCAAGGTTTTGGAATTGGTTGAAAAGTTGACGACAAGCTAACAATAGGTGAATTATGGCTACTACTACGGGCACAGTTGTATTTTATGACAGTTTCATCGAGGCGCTGGGCGACGGCACGATGGATATGGACAATGACACCTTCAAGGTGGCGCTGTTCACCAGCACGCATGTTCCAAGCGCTACCGACACAGCGTACAGCGGGCTTGCAAACGAGGTTGCGAACGCCAATGGCTATACCACTGCAGGCGAAACCGTGACCACCCCGACCTACACTCAAACCGCTGGGGCGCTCACGTTTAACGCCGCCGATACGGTGTGGACGGCCACTGGCGGCAGCATAGTTGCGCG
>CAMYKE010000319.1:0-612 GCA_947258895.1 uncultured Pseudomonadales bacterium
TCCCAGGTCCGACAGGCTCCTGGCCTGGTTCGAGGCACGTAGCTCGAAATCGTGTCGCCGCTCCCCTTCAGGATCATCGCCCGCGACCGATATAGTAAAAGCAATTAAATTGAGCGGGAGTATAAAGTGGATCTGGCAACCTTAATTGGGCTACTTGGCTCATTCGGGATTGTGGTGGCGGCAATGGTGCTGGGCGGCTCGGCGCTGGTGTTCTTAAACGTGCCGTCGATGCTGATTGTGATTGGGGGCAGCCTGATGGTGGTGCTGATGAAATTCAGCCTGGGCCAGTTCCTGGGCGCTATCAAGGTCGCGATGAAAGCATTTATTTTCAAGCTCGATAGTCTGGAAGATATGATTCCCGGCATCGTCGAATTGGCAGACGTCGCACGCAAGGGTGGCTTGCTGGCCCTGGAGGGCAAGGAGGTCGATAACAAGTTCCTGCAGGATGGTATCAAGTTGCTGGTCGACGGTCACGATGGCGAGGTGGTCCAGGATGTCATGGGAAAAGACCTGAAGCAGGCCATAGAACGTCATTCCTGGGGTGCCAGGGTATTTACCGCGTTGGGCGACGTCGCTCCCGCAATGGGCATGATCGGGACACTCGTGGGCCTG
>CAMYKE010000319.1:657-3863 GCA_947258895.1 uncultured Pseudomonadales bacterium
ATGCTCTCCAATATGGATGATCCAAAATCGATTGGCCCGGCCATGGCGGTAGCGCTGCTGACGACGCTGTACGGCGCGATGCTGGCCAATATGGTTGCGCTGCCGATTGCGGATAAGCTTGACTTGCGCAAGACCGAGGAAGGCCGCTTGAAAAGTATGTGTATTGATGCGCTGATGGGGATCCAGGCGGGTCAAAATCCGCGGGTAATAGAGTCCATGCTAAAGGCCTACCTGGCGCCCTCCAAACGGGCCTCTGCAGCGGAATAACGGGCGTTTAAGGCTGGTATTGGTGCAGGCGACATGGCAGAAATAGCGGAAGAGTGCCCGGAATGCACACCCGGATTACCGGCATGGATGGCGACATTTGCAGATCTAATGTCGCTGCTGATGTGTTTTTTCGTGCTGCTTCTGTCCTTTTCTGAAATGGATGTATTGAAATACAAGCAACTGGCGGGGTCGATGCGCAACGCCTTCGGCGTGCAGAACGAAATTAACGTCAAGGATGTACCGAAAGGCACCAGCGTGATTGCCCAGGAATTCAGCCCGGGAAGACCGGAGCCCACCCCGATCAATGAAGTTCGGCAGACCACCACTGTCGTCACCAAGAACACCCTAGATATCCGTATCGACGATACGGGTAGCAGTGAGCAGGGAGAAGGTGTTGCCCGGGAGGATCGCCCGCAAGTGACCAGCCCTGATATTGATGCCGCCAAAGCGCTGCTGTTACAAAAATTGCAGGCTCTGATCAAGGAGACCGAGGAGGATGCACAAGCGCTGGCGAGCGCGTTGAAGAAGGAAATCAGCACTGGCAAGATCGACATTGAAACGCGGGGCCGGAAAATTATTCTGCGTGTGCGGGAGCAGGGCTCATTTCCATCGGGCTCAGCGCAATTGCGGCGCCAGTTTATTCCCGTAATGGCGCAGGTTCAGGATGTTCTGAAAAAGATTGCAGGCAAGATCTCGATCGAGGGCCACAGTGACAGCGTGCCGATCGCAACGGCGGCCTTTCGCTCCAACTGGGATTTGTCGTCCTCGCGAGCGTTATCGGTCGCCCATGAACTGTTCAAGGGCAACAAGTTGGACCACAACCGTTTTGTGGTCGCCGGGTTTGCCGACACCAAACCGCTGGTGGCGAATGACACCGAGGCCAACCGAGCGCGCAATCGCCGTGTTGAAATTGTGATTCAGCAGGGGCTCGATGCGGAAACGAGCGACGACCTGAAGAAATTACAGCAAATAGATCCCGGCCTGGTGCGTGACCTGAACCTGGATACGCCCTTTACGTTATCGCCCGAAGAAGTATTTTGATGGATTACAGGTTCCCACGATAATGAGGTTGCTGATATGACGATTCTGGATCGCAGGCGCTACTTTCGCATAAATGACACGGTAGGCCTGCACTATCATGTCCTTGGCAGTAAGGTTCTGCCGCAAGGCGATGGGGCAGGGGAAAATCTGCAGGTTCCTGCCGCACAGATACTCGGTTCTATCGACGAAGAATTTCGTTCGAGCCTGGACGCGCTTTGGCAGAATAATCCGGCTGCGGCCAATGCCATCAGTTTATTGAATCAGAAAGTCGAACTGCTTGCCGGGGAGCTGGAACTCGATTCTGGCCTGTCGGGCAGCGAGGAGTACGAATCGGTCGACGTCAATATCAGTGCTTGCGGGATCGCCTTCGAGTGTAACGGCCAGTTTCCCAATGGCGAAATGCTGGAATTTTCCCTGATCTTGCGGCCTGCCAATACTCGCCTGACGCTGACTGGCCAGGTGGTCTCCTGCGAACGCATTGCGAGCGACGGCGATACGCGGTTTTTGTTACGTGCGGATTTCCAGCGGGTGCCGCTGGATATTCAGGAACAATTGATCCAGCATATTGTAAAGCGCCAATCGGGCCAACTGGCGCAACAGCGTAAGCAATCCTGACTGGCTGTGGGCACAGCGCGGCAAGGAAAATTGGCAGGCCCTTTTTTGCTGGCGGCAGGAACGGCTTGCGTTCCCGGGCTTGAACTCACACTGGACGCCGTAGCGCTGACGCACCAGCTGAATCCGTAATTGTCAAATGGACGGCGGGCTAGTCTCGACTCCCGTTCTACTTTATCATTGAGGCTGGTCAGGGGTCGCTCCGATATTTCGCGCTGTGACAGGCCCGCTCTCATTCTCCGCGCGCATAATAAAATATTCGAACTAGATGGATAATAATAATCAGTCCGGCTGGAGAACGTATAAACGCCTGTTGACGTATGTGCAGCAATTTTGGCCGGCATTCGCTATCAGTATCTTCGGCTTCGTGCTGTACGCCCTGGGTCAGTCGGCGTTCGCGGGGCTCATGCAGTTCCTGCCTGCGGCTTTCGATGCCACGTCCGAATCGGCGGTCTCCTACCCTTTCCTGGAAAAATATATTTCCTTGCAGACCCCGGATGACTATCGCGTCTTTTTCCCGATCGCAGTGGGAGCGATTATGCTTACGCGGGGTGTTGGGTCCTACCTCGGAGGGTACTACATCGTATTCGTGGCGCGGAACGTGGTCGATCGCCTGCGCAAGGACCTGTTCAACCATATGCTGTCATTGCCGGGCTCATTCTATACCGCGAGTCGCTCGGGAGATTTGTTGTCCACTATCACCTTTAACGTCGAACAGGTGACCGGTGCGGCGACGGACGCCCTCAAGGTGCTGGTGCGTGAAGGTTTGACCGTCGTCGCCCTGCTCGGGTACGTGTTTTACCTGAACTGGAAATTGTCGCTGGTGTTTATTTTCATGAGCCCGTTTATCCTGGCGATTGTCGGCGTTGCCTCCCGCCTGTTTCGTAAATACGGTCGCCGCATCCAGGAATCAATGGGCGGTGTCACACATGTCTCCTCGGAGGCGATAAAGGGCTTTCAGGTGGTCAAGGCCTTTGGCGGACGCGCCTATGAGGAAGATCGGTTTCGCAAGTCCAGCGAGTACAACCTGAAGCAGAGTCTCAAAATGGCGCGGGTCGATGAGATTAGCACCCCGATAATCCAGTTGCTGACCTTCATGGCGATCGCCCTGTTATTCTGGTTTGGACTCAGCCCGTCGATCAAGGGGGAAATGACCACTGGGACTTTTCTCGCATACATTACCGCCGCCAGCCTGCTTGCCAAGCCGCTGCGCCAGTTAACGCAGATCAATTCCAAAATTCAGCGTGGCGTCGCAGCGGCGCAGAGTATTTTCCAGATTATGGAAA
>CAMYKE010000320.1 GCA_947258895.1 uncultured Pseudomonadales bacterium
TCCACGACGGCGCGCCTATCGATGTTTCCGGGCACCGGTTGTTGCGCATCCTGCGAGCTCCCGCTACCCGTGAGCTTGTTCGTTTGCGGAGTCTCCTGCGCCGGATATCCATCGTCCATGTCCGTAGACCTGGAGCGCGGCTCCTGCAGAAACACCTGCGCGAGTTCATCTCCCGCCGCACGCTCGGCCGCGACCGACTCGCGCCTGGGCGTGAAGGGTACCACCTTCGCTGTTGCCGGCCGGGTCTCTACGGCACTGTCCGTATCTTCCAAACCGCTCTTGCCCGCTTCGTCAGCCACCGCCCTGACGGGTTCCGGTTCCACGCCATCGGCTTGCAGGATACGTTCGTCCGAGATGCGCTCCAGCGCGGCGACAAATTCCCTGAATGATTGAAATCGTGCCGCCGGCGACGCTGCCAGCGATTTGCTGATCACGGGCTGGAATATGCGCAGGGATTCGGGAAGCTGCGGTACCGACGCGACATCCTCACCCGCTTCGGCGCCGGAGCCAGGCGGATCTCCCACCAGCAGGGTATAGAGCACTGCGCCGAGGCTGTAGATGTCGGAACGCGGATCGGATGTGCCCCCGTCCGCCTGCTCCGGGCTGGCATATCCAGCCGTATACCGCGCATGATCGCTATCGGGTCGGGCACTACGAAACGCCGCCTCCTGGGTAAAACCACTCTCCTTGAGGATCACGCCGCTGCCGACTTCGTGCAGCAGAATATGCGCCGGAGTAATGTTCCCGTGGACGCTATCGAGCGTCGCAATATAGTCGAGGGACCGCGCGACCTGCGTGACCACGTAGATTTTATCCAGCAGGCACATGCTGCGCCGCTTGTCTTCCAGGCTCGCACCCGGAATGAACTCCATCACATAGTATGGCGCGCCCTCGTATTCACCGGACTCGAAGATTTTTACAAAACCGGGATGACGGATTTGCTGCGCGCGTTGCGCCTGTTTCAGGAATGCCGCTACCGCGTTCGGGTCCGCAGCGAAATCCTGGTCCAGCACTTTGATCGCATACCGCTTGCCGCCCGATTGCTCATGCCGGGCCAGATAAACCGCGGCCAGCGAGTGTTTCGCCAGGGGTTCTACTATGTGGTATCCAGCAATTTCCATGTTCTTTAACGCAAGCCTCTTAATGATCTAGCCCAAACAATTGCAACCAAACACGGTTTGGCTTCGGGTTCTGAACCTGTTTCGGACCTTACACTAAATAATGCAATTCCCGTACCGTGAATATTACTTATTAGTATTTACAATTAGTTACAACACCAAATTGAAAATACCAGTTGAATAACCGCCGCGCCCGCCGCCAATGTGTAAATTTGCCTGACAGTCGTTGCGGGTGGCGCGGATAATAGCGCCAGAATTCAGTAAACGCATCCGGTTTTTGCGGTTTTCATGCATCCCGTTGATCCACGTCTATTTTTGAGCGTGACCGTATCCTATAATCGTGGCTCTGAGTCATGGAGGGCTCTGAATCTCCCGGTTCTGAACCCTTGCCGCACTGCCGGAGCGCAGCCACGACTGGCGTTCTCAATGGAGCGCTGCTGTTAATATCCCTGGACTATTCGTGACCGATAAAAGCGAGTTATTGAAACAACTGAAAATTGACCGCAGCCGCGACCCTGCGCCAGCCAATGGTATCACGCCGTGGCAATTATTGCTGTTTGGCGCGCTGTGCGCGGTCCTCGCGGTGGTCGTTACCCTGTATCTGGGAGCAGACGGTGACAGCACGCCACAAGCGACGGATATAACGAACACGGCACAGCCGACACTAAACTCCGGGGCGGCACAGGCCGGCGCCAACGCCAGTCCCGCGGCGTCCGGCAACGGCGCTGGCAGCGCCGGCAATAGCAGCACCAATAGCAGCAGCAATAGTAACCAGGCCATCCTTAATTCTTCCGGCTATATTACGGCCCGACGTATGGCGACCGTGTCGGCGGAGATCATGGGGCTGATCACCGAAGTCAACGTCGAGGAAGGCATGACCGTCAGCGAAGGCCAGGTGCTGGCGCGCCTCGACGATGCGCTGGCACGGGTCAGCTATGACCTGGCAAAGGCGCAGGTCGAGGTACATCAGGCGCGGCGCAAGTCCATCCTCGCCAACCTCGAGGAAGCGCGGCGCAATCATGCGCGGATCATGGGCAACAGCTACACCAGTGAATCCGAGCGTACCCAGGCCGCCTCCGAGCTGGAGAGTCTGGCCGCAACCCTGGAGAGCACCGAGGCGGATATCCGCGTTGCGCAACTGGAAGTACGGCGGCAGCAGGAACGCCTGGCCGACCATACCATCCGCGCGCCGTTCTCCGGCGTGGTCACGGTCAAGAATGCCCAGCCGGGTGAGATCGTCGCGCCGACGTCCGCGGGCGGCGGCTTTACCCGCACCGGAATCTGCACCATCGTCGACATGCAATCGCTGGAGATCGAGGTCGATGTCAACGAGTCCTACATCGGCCGGGTGAAGGCCGGGCAGCCGGTCGAGGCGCGCCTGGATGCCTATCCGGACTGGACCATACCCGCCGCGGTAATCGCCATCATCCCGACCGCGGACCGCGCCAAGGCGACGGTGCAGGTGCGGATCGAAATCAAGGCCGACGATCCGCGTATCCTGCCCGACATGGGCGTAAAGGTCGCGTTTCTGCAACAGCCCGATTGAGAAAAAACCCGTCTTAACACTCCAACCCCAAAGCCACCAACCAACCAGGAACCAGGAAATCACGGAACATGAGCGCGGAACCAAACCTGTTCGAACTCAAGAATGTCGCCAAGCGCTTCGTAAAGGGCAAGGAGACCATCAGCATTTTCGATGACCTCAACATGACCATCAAGCACGGCAGCTTCCTCGCCATCATGGGCCCCTCCGGCTCCGGCAAGACCACCCTGCTCAACCTGCTAGGCGGCGTGGACCAGCCCACCGCGGGCGAGATCCTGTTCGAGCAGCAGCGGGTGGACACTCTCAGCGAGAGCCAGCTCGCCAACTGGCGCGCCAACAACATCGGCTTTATCTTCCAGTTCTACAACCTGATGCCGATGATCAATGCCGCCCGCAACGTCGAGTTGCCGCTGTTGCTTACCAACCTCGGCCGCGCCGAGCGCCAGCAGCTGGTTGACACCGCGCTGCAACTGGTCGGCCTCGAGGATCGCGCCAAACACATGACCAGCGAGCTGTCCGGCGGCCAGCAGCAACGCGTCG
>CAMYKE010000321.1 GCA_947258895.1 uncultured Pseudomonadales bacterium
AAAGACACCACGGACCTGCCCTGTGGGACATTTCCAGGCTTCCCTCCTCGCCTGGCTGGCGTTGCGTGCTTACTGAACCGCTAATGCCCGTTCCTCGATGATTGCCTGCCACTGTTGTGGACCGGTCTGGTGTACCGATTCGCCATTGACGTCGACCGCAACCGTCACCGGCATATCCTCCACCTCAAACTCGTAGATCGCCTCCATGCCGAGATCCGGAAATGCTACCACCCTGGCCTGCTTGATTGCCTTGGATACCAGGTACCCGGCGCCGCCGACTGCCATCAGGTAGACGGCCTTGTGCTTTTTGATCGCCTCGATCGCAGCTGGCCCCCGTTCTGCCTTGCCGATCATCCCGATCAGGCCGGTCTCGGCGAGCATGGTCTCGGTAAATTTGTCCATCCGGGTTGCCGTGGTAGGCCCGGCCGGACCGACGACTTCATCGCGGACCGGATCTACCGGGCCGACATAGTAGATAAAGCGATCCCTGAGATCCACGGGTAATGATTCACCCCGGGCAAGTACATCGACCATGCGTTTATGGGCGGCATCCCGCCCGGTGAGCATTTTTCCGGACAGCAGCACCGTCTCACCCGGCCGCCAATCCTGGATATCGGCAAGGCGAGTATGATCCAAATTGACCCGGCGCACCTCTTCGCCGACGTCCCAGGTCACTTCAGGCCAGTCGTCCAGGCTCGGTGGTTGTAATTGCGCGGGACCCGAGCCATCCAGGATGAAGTGAGCATGACGGGTGGCGGCGCAGTTGGGTATCATGGCGACCGGGCGGGACGCGGCGTGGGTCGGGTAGTCCTTGATCTTGACATCGACCACAGTAGTCAGGCCGCCCAGCCCCTGAGCTCCGATACCAAGATTATTCACCGCATCCATGATTTCCAGGCGCAGCGATTCAGTTGCAGTCTGCGGGCCGCGGGCACGCAGCTCATGGATATCAATGGGCTCCATCAGCGATTCCTTGGCGAGCACCGCCGCTTTTTCCGCGGTGCCGCCAATACCAATCCCGAGCATCCCCGGGGGACACCAGCCTGCACCCATGGTAGGCAAGGTTTTTACCACCCAGTCCACGATGCTATCGCTGGGATTCAACATGGCCAACTTCGATTTGTTTTCCGAACCGCCACCCTTGGCGGCGACATCGACCTCGACCTTGTCGCCCGCGACGAAAGCGTAATGCACGACCGCGGGGGTGTTATCCCCGGTATTGGTGCGAGCGCCGGCGGGATCGGTGACGATAGAGGCGCGTAGCACATTCTCCGGCAACAGATAGGCTTTACGAACCCCCTCATTGATGATGTCGTCCAGCGGCCGATCAGTATCCCACTGGACCTGCATACCGATCTTCATGAACACCGTAACGATCCCGGTATCCTGGCAAATCGGCCGGTGCCCCTCCGCGCTCATCCGCGAATTGATCAGGATCTGTGCCATTGCATCCTTGGCCGCCCTGGATTCCTCTTTCAGGTACGCCTCGTGGACAGCCTGAATATAATCGAGCGGATGGTAGTAGGAGATAAATTGCAGGGCATCTGCGATGCTCTCTACGAGGTCCTGTTCACGGATCACGGTCATGATAATCAAACCCGGTAAGTGGCTGGAAAGGCGCTATTGTATCGAATAACCGGCGCATCGGCACATATCTGCTGACTGATTTTATGCGACCGAACGATGCATAGTGATTACCGGCTCGAGGTACTCCGCAATAAACGCTGGTCCCGGGTCAGCAGCGCTTGCCACGGCAGGACTCAAAATGGCTCGCCTCGGTGGCTTCGGCTTCACCACACACGTCGCCCAGATCGGGATGTTCGCTGCAGAGCGCAAACTCAACCGGCGCGGGCGTGGCCGTGATCTCGCTATGCCAACTCGAACCGAGGCTTTGCGGCTCACCTCTGCGGTAGCGCACTACATGCTTCAGGGCGCCACTCGAATACCACGCGGTTTCCTTGCCATGGCGCAGACCATTGCGATATTGAACCTCGAGTTCGGTCACCCCACTGGCATAACGGCGGATCGCCGTGCCGGAAAAGGGCACCGGCTCACCGTCCACGTACCAACGTTGTTCCACGTGCCGCAACGCTGACAGTTCAACACTGCGCTCGGCAAACGCCGATCCGCTAACAACCGCCAGAAGCAGCAGTATAACGCCCAACCTGGCAACCATAACTCGACTCTCTTCATGAACGGTTAATGCATGGGCAGCAATAGCCCTGCGTGGCATTACCAGGATATCGGCGGCGCACTAAGAAGGCTTTAACCAATCATCCGCGAAATTGATCACAGTCGCACCCGCAAAGTCCATCGGCTTGCCTCGTTCCTCTGCCATTTCGGCGGTCGCTTGCAGACCAGAAGCCCGGTTACTGCAGGCGTTTTAACAGGTACGCGGCGATACTGTGGATTTCTTCCGCACACACCGCATGGGGCATCGGGTATTGATGCCACTCGACGGCATACCCCATGTCTGTTAGCTGCTGTCGCGCCCGCGTTGCCAGCGCAAAGGGCACCACACTATCCTGGGTGCCATGGGCCATAAAAACGGGCGTTGCCTGGTTTTGCGCAGAGCGATGTTGTTCGACCCAAGCCGGCTCGGGCAGATAGGTCGAGAGCGCGATTATGCCCCCCAGGCGCTGTTCATAACACAGCGCAGCGTTGAGTGTGACCGCCCCGCCCTGGGAAAACCCGGCGATGATAATTCTCTCCGCCGCCACCTCGCGTGCGAGTTCATTGCCGATCAGGACCTCCAGTTGCCGGCAGCTTTCCCGTAGCTGGCCGACGTCGATCTGGCGCATTTCACTGATCGACTGAATGTCGTACCAGGAACGCATCTTCATCCCCATGTTGATCGTTACCGGACGTATCGGTGCGTGGGGAAAAATAAACCTGACCGCACACGACCTTATTTTTACCGACCTGACCTTGCATACCAGATATGGCAGCAATTCAGGTTAACACGGGAAGCTAACACAGGGGATCCGCTTGCACAGCATGAACTCGGGCTTCGTTACCTTATGGGTGAAGGTGTTTCAGCAGATACTGCATACGCTGTTTACTGGATTAAAAAATCAGCCGATCAAAACCTTACATCTGCAAAATATAACTATGCAATCCTGCTGATGAACGGGATGGGAGTTGAGTGGAATCCGTTTGCAGCTTATAAATATTTTAAAAGCG
>CAMYKE010000322.1 GCA_947258895.1 uncultured Pseudomonadales bacterium
CGTCCCTGCGCCGCCGCGTTTTTTATGGTGGCCGAGAGTATTACGCCGGGATCGGACATTGTGCTGGAGCATGTCGGGGTAAATCCGACACGGATTGGCGTGATCAATATTTTGCGCGCGATGGGCGCTGATCTGGCGTTGCTCAACGAGCGGGAGGTGGGTGGCGAGCCGGTGGCCGATATTCGGGTGCGTTATGCGCCGCTGCAGGGCATCGATATTCCAGCCGATCAGGTGCCGCTAGCGATCGATGAGTTTCCCGTGCTGTTTGTTGCTGCTGCCTGCGCCACCGGGACCACTCGACTTACCGACGCCGCCGAATTGCGGGTCAAGGAAAGCGATCGCATCCAGGTTATGGCGGACGGATTGAATACGCTGGGAGTCGCCGCGCAGCCGACCGCTGACGGCATCGTCATCCAGTCCAGTACTATTGGCGAGGGCAGTGTGGCCAGCCATGGCGATCACCGGATTGCGATGGCCTTTGCCGTCGCGTCCCTGCGTGCCACGGGCCCGATTGAAATTTCCGATTGCGCCAATGTTGCGACTTCGTTCCCGAATTTTATCGAACTGGCGACCCAGGCCGGGCTTGCGATTAGTGTCGCAGCGCAGTAAACCCACCTCTTCTCTTGGTAAACTAGCGATATGCCAAACAAGTTGACGCACATTCCGGTGGTAACCGTTGATGGCCCGGGTGGTTCCGGCAAGGGTACCATCAGTTTTTTGCTGGCAAAGGAGCTGGGCTGGCACCTGCTGGACAGCGGCGCACTGTACCGGGTATTGGCGTTGGCCGCCGCTCGCCATGGAGTGGCGATGGATGACGAGCAGGGTCTGGAGGTGCTGGCAGCACACCTGGACGTCCAGTTTGAGAGTGCCAGTGATTCGCCTGCCTGCGAAGTCATCCTGGAAGGAGAAAAAGTCAGCACGCTGGTGCGAACCGAGGAATGCGGCGCCAATGCTTCGCTGGTAGCGGCGTTTCCGGCGGTCCGCGCAGCCCTGATAGAGCGCCAGCGAGTCTTTTGCGAGGCTCCCGGGCTGGTCGCCGACGGGCGCGACATGGGCACAGTGGTGTTCCCGGCCGCAGATCTCAAGATATTTTTGACAGCCAGCGCCGAAGAGCGGGCGAAAAGGCGGTATAAGCAGTTGAAAGAAAAAGGCTTTGATGTTAGCCTGCGCGATCTTTTTCAGGACATCAAGGCTCGGGACGAGAGAGACTCCAACCGACCGATATCGCCGCTAAGACCTGCCGATGATGCTGTGATAGTGGACAGTACGGCAATGGATATTGCGGCAGTCGTGGAAAAGATACTATCCGAGGTGAAAAACCGCGCCCTGATCTAGCTTACGAGACCTGGACGCCTTCGCTTTCGATAGCATGCATGTTCGGTTACCGCGCCTCCCAGCCATGCGGTGCCGGATCAACTTTAATAGACCCACGTTGTGGCTGACCGCGTGGCTGAAGACAGTAGGTATTTATGATGACTGAAAGCTTTGCTGAGCTTTTTGAAGAAAGCCTCCAATCCGTAGAAATGAAACCCGGCGCAATCATTACCGGTATCGTTGTTGATATCGATAGCGACTGGGTGACAGTCCATGCAGGACTAAAATCTGAAGGAGTGATTCCGCTCCAGCAATTCCTGAGTGAAACCGGTGAACTCGACCTGAATATCGGGGACGAGGTACAGGTTGCACTTGAAAGCCTCGAAGACGGTTTCGGTGAAACCCGCCTGTCCCGTGAGAAAGCGCGCCGCGCGGAGTCGTGGGCGGAACTCGAGAAGGCCCATGAAGCCGGTGACCTGGTGAAGGGTGTTATTAATGGCAAGGTCAAGGGCGGCTTTACCGTTGATCTTAACGAAGTTCGTGCATTCCTGCCGGGCTCGCTAGTGGATGTGCGGCCGGTTCGGGAACCTGTCCATCTGGAAGGCAAGGAACTGGAATTCAAGGTAATCAAGCTTGACCAGAAGCGTAACAACGTGGTCGTTTCACGACGTGCGGTGCTCGAAGCAGAGAACAGTGTAGAGCGTGAGCAGCTGCTGGAAAACCTGGAAGAGGGCATGAGTGTGCCCGGCATCGTGAAGAACCTTACCGACTACGGCGCCTTTGTGGACCTGGGTGGCGTCGATGGCCTGCTGCATATCACCGATATGGCGTGGAAACGGATCAAGCACCCGAGCGAAATCGTCGCGATTGGCGATGAGATCGAGGTGCGCGTGCTGAAGTTCGATCGCGAGAAAAATCGCGTATCGCTCGGCCTGAAACAGCTCGGCGATGACCCCTGGAGTTCTATCAAGGATCGCTATCCGGAGAGTACCAAGGTCAAGGCGAGAGTTACCAACCTCACCGATTACGGCTGTTTTGCGGAGATCGAAGAGGGTATCGAAGGCCTGGTGCACGTGTCCGAGATGGACTGGACCAACAAGAACATTCATCCGTCCAAAGTGGTGCAATTAGGTGATGAAGTCGAGGTGATGATCCTCGATATCGACGAAGAGCGCCGCCGGATTTCCCTGGGCATGAAACAATGCGTGCCCAACCCCTGGGAAGAGTTCGGTTCCAAGCATGCCAAGGGCACCAATATCAGCGGCACCATCAAGTCGATCACTGATTTTGGTATCTTCATTGGTCTCGACGGCGGCATAGACGGCCTGGTCCATCTTTCGGATATCTCCTGGAATGAGCCTGGCGAAGAAGCCGTGCGCGCCTACAAGAAAGGTGATGAGATCGAGACAGTTATCCTGTCGATCGATCCGGAACGCGAGCGTATCTCGCTGGGCATCAAGCAGTTGTCGGGTGATCCCTGGTCGGACTACGTCGCCAGCAATGACAAGAACAGCGTCGTCACAGGCACCATAAAGGCAGTAGAGCCGAAGTTTGCGACAATCGAATTGGCCGAAGGCGTAGATGCCACGTTGAAAGTATCCGAGATTAGTCGGGACCGCGTTGAAGATGCGCGGGATGTGCTCAAGGAAGGCGCCGAGGTCGAGGTCAAGATCACCAATGTCGATCGCAAGAACCGTTCGCTTAACGTCTCGATCAAGGCCAAGGATGCAGCCGATGAGAAGGAGGCGATGCAGGATCTGCGCCAGCGCGAGGCAGATCAGGCAGGCCCAACGACGATCGGTGAGTTGATCAAGGCGCAAATGGAGAATAAGGACTAGCCCGCGCATCTGTCACCGATTGGTGCGTGCCTGTTTTCATGGATTATTCTCAGGTTTGATGCTGTATCGGTGACTGATGCGGGCTAGGAACCGGGGGCCGGGAGCCTGCCGGGCGTGGAGTGACTATACCATTCGCTACGCATACCCGGGTTTGACGGGCGCCCGGCCCGCGAATAAATTTGCATGTTACACAGGGTTAAAGTTAATATTTGATCTATACTATTGATATTGCTTGCTAATTTTACTGGATAGCCAATATGACGAAGTCCGAACTTATCGAGAACCTGGCGCTGAAACAGACTCAATTGTCCGTTCGTGACGTTGAGCTTGCTGTCAAGGCGATCATCGATATGATGGGGCAGAGTCTTGCTACCGGTGAGCGCATCGAGATTCGCGGGTTTGGCAGCTTTTCACTGCACTATCGTTCACCCCGCACCGGCCGTAACCCGAAAACCGGTGACTCGGTGCAGTTGTCGGGCAAGTATGTGCCCCATTTCAAGCCTGGCAAGGACCTGCGCGAGCAGGTAGATGAAAGCAAGGAAAGATATCCCTGACAGTTTCGGGCCTGCCCCGACAAGTCAAGCGGCACTCGGTAACAGAGTGCCGTTTTTTTTGGTGCGCTCGGCGGGTATTCGTCTTCCCGTTGCCACGTCAATGGCTGAGACCGTGCGATACCCATTAACCGGTTTATGGTGAGAATAAAGGGTGCGCAACGGTTTTTCCCGCCACAGCACTCATGTAAAATTCCTGCCAATCAATAGCGACTAATGACCTTCAGAAATACCTGCAGGCGCGGAGCGAACTAATGAAATGGATCAAGGGTTTGTTGACACTGGTTACGATTGTGCTGGTGTTCCTGTGGGGGATATTGTTCGCCAGCGAGAATGTCCAACCCATCGCACTGGACCTTGTCATCTGGCAACTACCGGCGGCGCGGGTATCGATCTGGGTGGTTAGCGGATTTGCGATTGGCGGTATCCTGGGGTTGTTGATGGGGCTGGGAATGATCGCACGGCTCAAGGCGCAGAAGTTGAAAGTCAGCAGGGAACTGGCACGCTGCCAGAAAGAACTCGCCGGCTTGAAGTCCACCGCGGGCTCCCTGGTGAAGCAATGAATATGCGGGCTGGCGCTGTCTCACCCTGTCGGGCGAGAGCAGGCGTGCCGGCAAAGGTTTTGTCATTGCCCACGGAGTGTCTCCGCAAGTGACGGATGTCCTGCTTCTTGCTGCTTTTATTGTAGCGATCGCAATCGGCTGGTGGCTGGGCCGGCGCGAGTCCAGGAAGCGTCCTGATGCCGGCGCAGATATGCAGGACGACTGGCTGCGCGGTCTCAATTACCTGCTGAGGGAGCAGCCGGAGGAGGCGATCGAAGCGTTTACCAAGGCGCTGGATGTCAATGCCGGCACGGTCGAAACCCATTTGGCGCTGGGGCGCTTGTTTCGAGCCCGGGGGCAGCTGGAGCAGGCTACCACCGTCCATCAAAACCTGCTGACCAGGGCAGACCTGTCGGTGGAGGCTGGTTCGCGAGTGCGCCTGGAGTTAGCCCGGGACTATATGGCGGCGGGGCTGCTGGACCGCGCCGAACGGCTGGTAAAGGAATTAAGCGCAGAGGCAGGCGATATCAGGTCGCGCAGCCTGGAAATGTTAATGGAAATTTACCAGCGAGAAAGGGAATGGGAGCAGGCAATCGAAGTCGGGCTGGAGTTATTGCCGCTGGTCGGCGATCGGGTTGGCCCGAAATTGGCCCATTTCAGTTGCGAGATAGCGCACAAGCATTTCGACCAGGGTCAGGTCAATCGGGCTCGACGCCAACTCCGACAGGCGCTTCGTTATGATGAGAATTGCGTTCGCGCCAGCCTGTTGATGGGGCAGTTGCACACCCAGGCGGAAAATTTTCGCGAAGCCATCAAGGCATTCCAGCGCGTGAAAGACCAGGATCCAGCTTATTTACCTGAATCGATTCCCAAACTCACCGAGTGCTACCGCGAGTTGGGAAAGGAAAAGGAACTGGGTAAGTTTCTGCTATCCTGCCTGGAGGAAAACCCCTCCATTACGGCGGCCTTTACCGTCGCCGACCTGCTGTATGGAGATCCCGGCAAGGAAGCCGAGGCGCACGATTTTATTGCTGCGCAATTATTGAATCGGCCGTCGCTGCGCGGTGTGCATCGCTTGATAGAGCTGTTGGCGGAGCAGGCAGCGAGTTCGGACAAGGGACCGCTGCAGGAATTGCGTGACCTGACCGGGCA
>CAMYKE010000323.1 GCA_947258895.1 uncultured Pseudomonadales bacterium
GCCCGTGACGTTCCAGTGAAAATTGTAGGTCTGGAGATACAATTGTGCTGTCAGCCAGTAAATGTTTGAGGCCCTGCGCGCCTTCCTCGCGGTGTTCGGGAGCAGTGCCAGTGTTTATTTTTTTTTAGTTCCAGGCTCCGGAACAATCATAACTATACTGCGTAGATATACAATTGGTAAAATCGATAATATCTATCTCTATGATTGATAATGACTATCAAATGGAATCCGGCAAATAGCCTCAAGAGCTAAAACGTGCACATAGAACTCAACACACGCGGGACCGAAACCTCCTCGACTTCTGGTCTTTGTTTCTGAATCCGAGGCGGAATAGCCCGGGCAGCATTCATCGTGCATTCATCCACCCTGTTGTCCTTTCACAATGCATGTAAGAAGCGGAAGTATCGACTTCGTCGTAATAGCTATAACGTCCCTTGAGATCCCGGTAAAAAAATAATTCACAGTACAACCCATTTCGACAGATGCCGCAGTTCATGAAGGCGGTTTCCCGTCCTCATTCACCACCAGCACGGTAAAATCGTCCTGCAGGCATCCGCCCGTTCGCTTCGCCGCTTTACATAAGGACTCAATCATCAATTCGGGGTGACTTTTTCCGAGAGCGAACTCCCATACTTGATCCCAGCCCGCGAATTTCCATACGCCATCGGTCATGGCCAGTATCCTCCAGGGTGGATGTAAAGCGAATTTATAACTGAAGGCGTGGGCACTACCGGTCCCAAGGGGAGGCCTCTGCTTCTGCCCCTCGGTCATCGCTCACCCTCCACTGAGCACCAATCTTCTCCGAAGATTGGTGCTTCAAAAGCAGTCGGGACTTGTCAGTGGTGTCTTGCCAGGCCTCTGTCGTGCTTTACAGGGCCCGAACTCTTTTATACTTCACTCGCGCTCCACGAAGGCGACAATATCCGATTGCAGTGTATCGATGATTTGTTCCGCGGTGTTACCCAACATCTTGCCGGCAACCCCTTTGCGCTCGACGGAACCGATGAATACAATTTCTGCATCAAGGTCCGATGCCACTCTCTTGATGCCCTTTACTGGCGAATCGTCGACCACGTGCGCTCGCTGACGCTCGATACCCGCATACTTGGCCAGATCATCCGGGTAGATAAAGTTGTCAGACCCGGAATAACAGGATACCGCGTGCAATTCAAAGCGCGGGTTGGAATCTACAAGGGCTTTGCAATACTCAAGAATGTGCTTGTTGGCACGCTTGTGTAAGTCATCCGGGTTCGCGGTCTTGAGTGCCGCGAGAACAACGCCATTACCTTCGTGCTGACCACTGCGCAGCAATAACACAGGCGCCTTGGACTCGCGCAGGATTGCCCTGTCAATCTGCTTCGCCAGACGCTGGATATCTGCCTTCAGCGCGGAGTAGCTGTTCTTTACGACCAGATCGCAGTTAGTCTTGGCAGTGGCGCCGGGTAACGCATCCCGCCAGTCGGGGTCCCAGTCCAGCTGATATTCTACATTTACTCCCTTGCCCCTGAGGTCAGCGAACAGTGTGTCCAACCACAACTCGAGCCTGTGTATGGCAACTTTTTTTAGCATATCCGGGTCAGAAGTAGGATAACTTGAGAAGGTACAACAGTAGGCGGTAATGGCTACGCTCTCCGCCGAATCTGCCCTGCCGGCGATGCGGTCGAGACGATGTAGGAGTACACTGTTATCGGAAGTAGGGTCGATAATGGCGAGTATGTTAGTTAGTTTCATAAGGTCTCTCTCGAATTGTTATTTTTGAACGCGTGCGTGATGTTGAACAAACCGAATCCGTCCGGGCCTAAGTTCGCTTGCAACAGAACGTAACGATTTACGTAAGAAGCGGGTTAGGACCGATTGTATCCCAGCCAGCGCCCCTCGGTCTATTGCACATGCGAGGCCGCCCTTCCGGTCAGCCAGTAAGGACCTTGCCTTGGCATTACGCATGCCAATCGGTATTCTGCAACGGGCACTACGAAAAAGGTGACGGAGGGATTTAAAATAACCAGTTCGAAAGCGGTCAGAAAATAATCCCTCCGTCCCCTTTTATGACCTTTTTTTAATTCGGTTACACGGGTGAAAAAAATATGCGAGATTATTTTCCTTAGAAGATACAATGATTCATAGATAATTTTTTTACCAAAAGCAAAAGCGTCTTGAGTATTTGTTTACACATAATACCAGCCAAAGAGTTGACTCGAATTCCCAAAGCGCGGCTGAGATTTCACATGGCCAGTGAGGAGAGCGCCAACTCCCCAGCTTTCAAATCTGCGCTGTGTGCCATTTTTTATGGAGTCCCTGGAGATGGGTGTCAAAGAACTGCTTTGAGGGATTGTAGTCGCAATTTCCGGATCGCCGGTATACCGGGACGCCATCAATGGGCAAGCCATAGGCGCTCGACCGATTGCGTGGCCTGTGCGTGATTGTGCCGTGCGTCACGACTCAATACTTGGCACTCCCGCACATCTTCGCGCACTTTCCTCGGCAGCAGCATATGATACCTGACTCGCCTCGTGCTGCGTGGTCTTGGGATCCACATCGATTGATCCGTACCCGCCTTAGGAAAATATGGGCGGCAAGCTCTGGGCTACCTTAAAATAACGCGATGGGAGTTATCAGAGAACTGCCGGCCACGGAAGTACGAGAATGCCTGGGGAAGGTGCTCGAGGCCGAGCTCGGCCTCGAATCCGAAGCGGTCGAAGCCACCATCGACCATCTTTTACGCACCGAGCAGGCGGGAAAGGACTGCCACGGCTTGAGACGCGTTCACTATCTGGTTAATTCCGGCAAGTTCGGACCCTATCACGGCAAGCGGGACCCGTCCATCACGCGCCGGAGCATGGGTTGCCTGCATGTCGACGGCCAGGGTCAACTCGGTTATCCCCTGATGCAACGTGCCGTTGAGGCGGGTTGCGAAGCAGCGCAGCAGCATGGTCAAGCACTCGTGACGGGTGTCGACGTGTATCCAAGCGGCTGTCTCGGCGACTGGTCCCGGCTCGCAGCGGCGCGTGGTGTCACCACTCTCCTCCTGGGAGGCTCTCCGCCCCGGGTCGCCGCGCCAGGCGGATGCACGCCGCTTGTCGGCACGAACCCGGTCTGCATCGGCATCCCTACGCGGCCGGTCGCATTTGTGAGCGATGCGGCCACCAGCGCCATCACCCACGGTGACCT
>CAMYKE010000324.1 GCA_947258895.1 uncultured Pseudomonadales bacterium
CCATTCAATGCTTAAAATATTATTCGGCGACAGCGTAAACCCGCCCCGGGACCCGCCTGCTGCGGGCCGTGCCGCAAAAAAACACCGGCAACAAGCCCGACCGGGGCCTGCAGGCCGAGCGCACTACCGCTTGTCAGTCAGTCGCCCCGACTTCCTTTTTTGTATGTAATTCTGGCGATCGATCATCCGGTCACGCCAGGCCCGCTTCTTGTCCAGGGGCAAGTTCTTCCAGCGCTCGCGCAATTGCCGTTTCCTGGCCGGCGGGAGGTCCTTGAATCGCTGCCGCGCATCGCGCAGCCGCTGCTGCTGCTCCGGCGTGAGTTGCTTAAAGCGCTCAAACCGATCCCGAATCCTTTGCTTCTGCTCGTCCGGGAGGGCGCGCCAATTTCTGAATTGCTGCTGCGCGCGTTTACGCTGCAGCGGGGTCATGCTCTGCCAGCGGTCGGCGCCTCGTTGCAGCAATAACTGGCGCTCCTCCGGGAGCTGGTCCCACTTGCTCGCGAAGCGCTCTAGCAACCGCTGTTGCCTGCTATCCAGCTGCTCCCAGGCCAAACCGGTAGCGGCGGCGCTCCAGCCAATGCTGAAGCACGCCAGCAGCGCAATAAATAACCGGTTAACCCCGTTACTCTTCATTTTCAACCTCACTGGTTTGCTCTTCATCTGACGCCACCGACCCTGCATCTTTATCCAGCTCTCCCGGCCCCGCAGTTTCTTCAAATTGCAGCTCTGCAACCTCGCCAGGCGGCAGCCATTCCCCCTGCGTGGTCTCCCAGCGCCCGAGAAATTCCAGGAACTCGGCGTCCAGGCTTTCCGCATCATCTGCCGCCAGCAGCAGGTTACTAGTGAACAACAGGCTCCAGGCCAGCGCACTATGCTTCACCGGGTTGCAACCCCTGCTCCTCCAGCCACACATAGAACTCCAGCTCCTCAAAAAATTCGAGCTCATCGGGCTCTCCCAATAGTTCGGTATCTGCGAGGAGCTCCTCGAAGCCCTGGTTTGCCGGTTGCTCGTTATTTACCAGCACTAGCAGCGCGACGGCGAATACGCTGGCAGTTGCAAAACCACCGGCCCAGAGCCAATGCGTGGCCCTGCGCGGGGTTTGCCGGTCGAGTTCCGCGAGCGCCAATGCACGGGCCTGGCGTAGCCGGGACAGCGTCGCCGCATCCAGCTCGCCGGCTTTACGCTCGAGTTGCTGCTTGACTTGTGCCGCGACCTGCTCATCGCTCAGCGGTTGTTTGTCCGGATGTTCATCCGTCATCTTCCAGTTCCTCGAGATAGCCACGCAAGGCATGGGTCGCCCGTGAATAGTGGGTCTTTACACTGCCTTCGGAGCAGCTCATCGCGGTAGCGGTCTGTTTCACGCTCAAGCCTTCCCAGGCGCGCAGCAGGAATGCCTGCTGCTGGCGTTGCGGCAGCTGCTGCAGCGCAGAGTCCAGTGCGTCCATACTCTGTTCCCCCGCGACAAGTTCGCTGGCCTCACGATCATTTGGATGACTAAAGCGCTCCAGCGGTTCCTCCTTATCATCATCGCCGAAGGCCAGCTTGTCGAGCCAGACCCGCCACCGATTGCGCACTTTAGTGCGCCGGTACCAGTCCCGAATACGGCTCTGGAGAATGGTATAGAACAACCCGGGCCAATCGCCGGACGGCTTGCTCGCATACTTCTGTACCAGCTTGAGCATGGCGTCCTGCACCAGGTCGAGGGCATCTTCCCGATTGCCCACGGCCTGGTAGGCGATGCAATAGGCCCTGCGCTCCACAGATGCCAAAAACTGATCCATTGCGCGCAGATTGTCCAGACCTTGCTCCTTGACGCGTTAGCCATCGCCGATTGCACCCGTCACCGTCCGGCCGCTGGCGGCCCGCGGAAAAACCGTTCACCGGCCGCCACAGTGAGAAAAGCAGGCTCCTAGGAACGACGCTGGTCCAGCCGTCGATCAATGCGCTGGCCCTTTCTATCCAGGTGGCGGTCTATGCGATTACCGCGCGTATCGAGACGGTTATTGATCCGGTCGCCCCGTGCGTCCAGGCGGTTTTCGATCCGATCCCCCCTGGCATCCAGCCTTGCCGCCCGCTCCGTGTTACCGTTCGCACTCGCCCGGTCCGATCTCCTGTCCAGCCGGTCATTGATCCGGTCGCCCCTGTGATCGAGGCGATTGTCGATGCGATCGCCCCGCGCATCCAGGCGGTTTTCGATCCGGTCGCCCTTCCTGTCCAGGCGATTTTCGATCCGGTCGCCGGCGTCCGCGTTTGCCATCAGGGGCATAGCCAGTAGTGCAGTTGTCGCTATAGTAGTTACTAATTTACGCATTGTCAGTTCCTCTTGTTTCCCGATTAATAAATTGTTGTACACTACTACAACGCGGGCCGGGCGAATCGGTTGACAACCTTTTTAAACCATTGAAAACCAGGATGTAATAGATCGACATGAGTAAACTGGATCACCCGGAGCCGGCGGCACAGCGCGACAAACTGCTCGCACTGCAGTCCGAGTTGGAAAGATTGCTGGAACACGGCAAGGCGGCGACGGAAACGGTACAGCTCGATCAGTCCAGGGTCGGGCGGCTGTCGCGCATGGACGCCCTGCAACAACAGGCCATGGCGCGCGCCGGCCAGGAGCAGCTCACGAGCCGACTGCTAGTGGTCAAACGCGCGCTGGTGGCGCTGCAAACGGGCGACTACGGCTTCTGTGAGGAATGCGGGGGCTCGATCGACAGCGCGCGCCTGCAGGCACGCCCGGAATCGCTGTATTGCCTCAGGTGCCAGAATGCCCTGGAACAGGGAAGCTAGCCCGTATCAGTCACTGATACAGCACCAAACCTGAGAATAATCCATGAAAACAGGCATTTTCTTGAAGCCGAAAATTTACAGTCTGCTAAATATGCTTTCGCGCGACCTGCGCACCAATCGGTGACGGATGCGGGCTAGGGGGGCAGCCAGTTATTCCGTGCTTACCGGATAACCGGCCTCTTGCCAGCCGCGATAGCCGCCGGCCATTGACAGCACCCGGGTATAACCCATCGCGCGCAAGCTGTCGGCTGCCAGCGCCGAACGATAGCCACCGCCGCAGTAGAGCACGATTTCCTGGACCGGATCAGGAATGGTGTTTTCAATATCGCGCTCCAGTATACCCTTCCCCAGGTGCATCGCGCCGCCGATATGGCCCGTGGATTCGGTGCACATCGGTTTCGCGGATGCGGGTTTTTGCGTCCGCCACGACCCGGAGAAAGAGGGGCGAATGCTCCATGCGCGGGTTACACCAGCGCCAGCACTTGCTGCACGCACTCATCGATACCCGCGGCGGCATCGCTGATTTTATTGGCCAACATGTAGGCCGGGGTCGTCACCAGCTTGCGTTCGCGGTCGACCACCGCGCTCTCAACCGGGCAGGGAATATGCACACCGCCACTGGCTTCGATCGCCGCGGCGGTTTCGGCATCGTTACCGATGGTAAACTCGACGCCATCGCCGCAGATGGCCGCCGCCATCGCCGGTGCAATACAAATCAGGCCGATGGGCTTGCCCGCCGCGTGCATCGCCCGGGCGAAGCCAAGGAAGTCGGGATTGACCTGGTACTGCGCGCCCTGCACCGCGAAATCACACAGGTTCTTGGCCGCGCCATACCCTCCCGGCACCAGCAACGCGTCGAAATCGGCGGCTTGCGCCTGCGCCAGATCCTTGATCTGGCCGCGACAGATTCGCGCCGCCTCCTCGAGCACGTTGCGCCGCTCGTCCGCCATCACCTCTCCGGTGAGATGATTGATAACATGCAGTTGCTCGACATTGGGCGCAAAACACTGGATCTCGGCGCCGGCCCGCTCCAGCGCCAGCAACGTGCAGACCGACTCGTAGACCTCCGAGCCGTCATAGACGCCACATCCGGACAACACTACCGCTACTCTCGTCATACTATAATCTCCTGTAAGTGGTCACCAATGTGCGCGACTAAATCGCACGGAGCCATTGACGCCGGGATTGGACACTAGCAACAAGCCCCGCCGGCCGGGATTTTCTCATCGCCAAACGGAATGCTGGTCCCGCAACCGTCGAAGATACCATAATGATGCTCCCAACCGCCGCTGAACTCAAAGTGCTCCTGAAAGCGCGACTCGTTTAGCATGCGATAGGTGTTGCCACACACCGGGAACTCCTCGCCGGTCCTGATCCGGTGATGGCTGTCCAGCACGAATTCATATGGCTGATGGGCGACTGTGCCCCGGTAGCGGACCGCCTGGCCGAAGTTCTCGCAGGACGGCTCGAGGCCGGGGATCCTGAACAGGCGATAGGTGGCCGAATAAAACCGGATAGCGCCGATCCTGGCCTCCAACTCTGGGTTATCGATGGTTAACCGCCGGTCTTCCACCAGGCGTGGATCCGGGAACCCGGCGTTGCGGGCAATATTCAGGAAGTCATTCCAGTACAGCGCCCCGCCCAGGCATTCACCATAGAGCACGGGGTCTGCCTGCAGTGCGGCGGGCACCCGCCGATCGGAATAGACGTCGGAAAAGTACATCTCCCCACCCGGCTTGAGCAACCGGTAGGCTTGCCTGAGCACCGCTTCCTTGTCGGGAGACAGGTTAATTACACAATTCGAGACGATAATATCGAAACTCTGGTCGGCAAAACCGAGCTCGTCGAGGCGCTCGATAAAGCCTTTCCTGAATTCGACATTGGGCTCGCGAAACCCGAAACGCTCGCGATGGTACTTGATATGGCGCCTCGCGACCGCGAGCTGCTCATCCGTCATGTCGACACCGACCACGTATCCCTGTTCGCCAGCCAGCGCCGCCAGGGCATACGCGTCGCGGCCCGAACCGCTGCCCAGATCCAGGATCCGCATCCCGGCCAGCTGTTGCGGTGCGACCAGGCCACAGCCGTAATAACGGGACAGCACCTCCTCGTCGATGTTGCCCAGCACCGCCTTCAGGTAGGGCGGAACGCTCGCATCGCTCCAACAGGCATTGGTTTGCAGGTCTTCCGATCCGCCAAGCTTCGCGCCGTAATAGTTCTGTACTTGCTGGTGGGTAGTCATCTGGTTTGGGTCCTGGATTGCCGGTGATGCATAAACCGCTAGCCGCGCATGAAAGCATGGAAGCGCGCCGCGTAGCCGAGCAGTTTATCGGGGGCATGGGCTTTTTTCCAATTCCCGGCGGCATATTTATTAGCCTCCGAGAGGGTCGGGTAAATATGGATCGTGCCCAACAGTTTGTTGAGGCCGATGCCGTGGCGCCTCGCCGCAATGAATTCGGTGATCAACTCCCCGGCGTGGTAGCCGACTATGGTGGCACCGAGAATCTTGTCCTTGCCCGGTACCGTCAACACCTTGACGAAGCCATGGCCCTCGCCATCGGCCAGTGCGCGGTCGAGTTCATCGAGCTCGTACCGGGTCACTTCGTATTCGATGCCCTTTGCCGCGGCGTCGCGCTCGTTGAGACCGACCCGGCCGACCTCCGGGTCGGTAAAGGTCGCCCAGGGGATCACCGAGTAATCAACCTTGAACTTGCGAAAGCCGCCAAACAGGCCGTTCACCGCCGCATACCAGGCCTGGTGCGCGGCAGTATGAGTAAACTGGAACGGCCCGGCGATATCGCCCACCGCATAGATATTGGGGAAGCGGGTTTGCAAATAGTCGTTCACCTCGATGGTGCCCTTCGCGGCCAACTCGATGCCCAGGTTTTCCAGGCCGAGGTCTTCGGTATTGGGCTTGCGGCCGACCGCAATCAGAACCTGGTCGAAACGAATCCGGTCCGCTTCCCCGGCGTGCCCGACATCGAGGTATTTGCCCTCGACGTCGGCGCCGAAGGCGACCGTTTTGCATTCGGTGCGAACAGCAATGCCTTCGCTGGCAAAGCGCTGTGCCACGAGCTCCGATATCTCGTCGTCCTCGCGCGGCTGCAGCCGCGCACCGCGCTGCACGATCGTGACCCGCGAGCCGAGTCGGGCAAAACTTTGCGCCAGTTCGCTGCCGATGGGGCCGCCACCGATCACCAGCAGACGCTGCGGCTGCTCACGCAGTTCCCACACGCTATCCGATGTCAGGTAGCCACTGTCCTGGATACCGGGGATGGGAGGGATAAAGGGCCGTGCGCC
>CAMYKE010000325.1 GCA_947258895.1 uncultured Pseudomonadales bacterium
GTTATTGAGCGCCACCGCCAGATCCTGCAGCGCTTCTCCAACCGGTACCGCGCCCGCATTGAAAACGGTGTCATCATTCGGGGTCGCTTCCAGCTGGTTTAGCAGGTACGCAATGCGCTCGCCGGGACTCGAGGGCCTCGGTGGTGCCTTGTCCGGATAGGCATAGTCTTCCTCCTCCGCTTCTCCCGGCCTGCGTATCCAGACGGATTCTGGCAACCATATTATCTCGCTCTCCGGCAATCCGGTTATCTCCGCATTCGGTGGCTCTACGATGTATTCAGGTGCTGGAGGCAGACCGGAAAGGTCAGACTCGGGTAGCCCTATGAATTCGGAATTGGGCAGGGGTTTCAATGCGCGCTCCGGTGGTAGCTCGACCTCTGGCAGCTGCGGTATACCCGGCTCCGCATCACCTGCTGACTTCCCGTCCCGGTACATCCACTGTGGCCCTCGTTTCGATTCTCCGGTTGTGGCGACCTCGTTCGGCCTGCCTGCTGGTTCCGCACCGCTACCAGCTCTTGATTGGGTGGGCTCACTGGCAGCCAGCGGCCCGGAACTCGGCGTTTTGGCGGCGACGCGACTTTCCCTCGCAATGGAAGCGGCCTTTGCCAACGCGTCAATGTCTTGCAATCCCTTGTCGACCGTATCCAGCAAGGATTGCAACTCACCATGGCCCTGCAGCATTTCCTGGAAGTTTTTGCTGGCAAGCAATGGTCCGAAAAAGCGCGTTTTGTCATGATTGCCCTGTCCGCTTGCGCTATGCGCGGTGGCTCCCCCGTTCTGCAGCAGCAGTGTCACGGCATCCCCTTTTTGCACAGATTCTCGGGCGTCGTGCACCTGGTTTAACTCGCTGGTATACGCAGTCATCGCAGCCTCGTAATCCCGAGATGCCGTTTGCAGTTGGTCCAGCTGACGATGCATGGCAGGGACAACGAGGAGTGATTCCAGTACCGCCGGATCCGTGGGTGAGCGGCCACGCAGTTCCATCCACGAAACCAGTGCGGTTTCACTTTGCCCCTGCTTGTGTGCGATCCAGCCAAGTGCCAGTAGTGCCCTGTTCGAAAACGGGCCGTCCGGCCGAACATCTTCCAGGTGCCTGCGAGCCCGCGTGTAATCCTCGTTCCTGGCAAAGATATAACCCAACGACAATTGCGCCTTGTCCTGTAGTGCGATTTGTTCTTCGTCCCTGCCCCGCATTTTCACCGCCCGTTCAAGCACCGGCACCGCTTGCAGATGTTCGCCCGCACGTACCAGGGCGATACCGCGATTGTAATATGCATAGGCCGCCAGCTCGGGCCCACCATGCCACTCCTCTAGCAAACTGGCAGCTTCGAGGTCCTGATCCATCGACATCAACACCGTGGCACGCAGCAACTGGTATTCGCCCGCTATGTCCGTGGGCACTTTACCCTGGATATGCTGCATCGCCTCTGCCGCTGCCTTGTTATAACCCTTGTGAAAGTACGCCCTCGCCAGTTCGTACCAGGCGCGATTTCTGCTCATTTCCGGTACATCCTCACCGAGCAACGCGTGAAAATCGAACCCGGCTTCCAGGTGCAGGCCGTAGGCAAGCTTCATTCTCGCCAGCAACAGCCGGCTATCGTCAGCTGGAGCCGGCAGCAGCCCCTGCTCTTCCGCGAGTTGCAGGCGGCTGATGGCAGACAGGTAATCTTGCTGGTGAGAATGAAACAGGGCCTCGCCGTAGAGCAGTTCCTGCAGGCGCGCTGCGTCCTGCTCCGCGCTGGCCGGCGAGCTCATGCCGATGACCGCGGCTAGAAGAAGGCGCCATAGCGGAGGTCGTAATTCAGTTGACCACTTTTGCATCGGCGCTACCACTCGCGAATGGTCAGACCTTGCGCCGATTTGACATCTTCCGGGTCGAGGTATACCTCGATAAATTTTCGGCCCGGCGACTTGGTGATGGTGATACTTTGTTGCTGCTTATAGGCCCGACCATCGACGTCATTGCCGATGACGGATACATCCAGCCTGTGCTTGCCTTCTCTGAGCCTTCGGGTATAGAGCCGATGCACTCCACCTTTCCGCAAGGCTTCGCCCTCACTGTCGGTATAATAATGCTGGCTTACTGATTGCCCGTCAAGATGCAGGGCTATGCTCTGTGGATTAACGGGACTGTCCTTGGCGACAGATACCAGTACGATAAATTGCTGGCCCTGCGGATAGAGTGATGACTCCTCGAGCAGGAGGATCTCCTGGTTTATTTCCAGGATTTCCTCTTTGATAGCCTGTATCTCGCTATCAAGCTGGATAAAGCGTTCACGGGTATCATGTTGCGGGTGCGTCTGCGACGGTAGTGCGGCGCCGGATAGTAAAACAGGTGCCACACAGGCCGTAACGAGAAGAATGACTGACTGCTGACACTGTTTCGAACGAAGGCGCTTCATCGGTAAAACCGGCTGCACTAGACGGCATCAGATAGTTTTCGGACAGCGATTATAAACCAGTTTTTCATGAAATTGATAGCTCTGTGGTCTTTTGCGACTTTGTTCAAGCTCCTGTTGTGAATTCGTAACTTGTTATAAAATAATGCTTTTATCCAGGCACGCTATCTGTGGTGGGGGAAATTAAGCACTTTCTTAATCATGAATTCGATAATGTCTGCCGAGGCACTATTGATATCGTGTTAGGAAAGCCCGGCCATCGTCGTCGGGTAAATCCTGATTTTGAGTGGCGAGCCAGTACACCCATTCCATCGAGTGCTGAAGGGAAGAAAGTTCCCGCGCAACACGCCCAATGCCATTTCATAACTCACCAGATAGATTTTCCGCTTGACCAAGTTCTGCTCTTTTTTCAATAAGCTCTAACTGAAAATAGTTATTTGGTAGCCATCCTGACAGACCTGCACTAGGAGCCTGTCGGACTTGGGATGAATCTACTGCGGAAAAGCCGCTCTTGTAATGAAGTGGGGACATATTTTGTACTCTTTCTCATTAAATAGAATGACTATTCGCCTCAACAGAGCCCCAAATCTGCCTCAAACCGGACTTTCCCTCGCTACGAACACCCAAGTCCGACAGGCTCCTAGCGCGACTGATCGAGTTCATTGGTTCTCCCCTGGCCCGGCGCCACACAGCGTCGGGTGATTGGTTTAAATGACGCCCGCCTGCAGTAAATCGTGTGTATTGAGCGCGCCGACGGGAACGTTG
>CAMYKE010000326.1 GCA_947258895.1 uncultured Pseudomonadales bacterium
ATCGCACGCCTGGCCCAGGTGTCGAAGCCCACCGTGTCGCGCGCCCTGAATGATAGCCCGCTGGTCAATGCGAAAACCCGCCAGCGAATACTTTCGGTAGCCCTTAAGCATGGTTACGCGGTTAATCGCAATGCGCAGAAGCTGCGCCATGCACGCACCAACACTATAGGGGTGTCGATTGATTTTCGTTCGCATCGCAGGAACCATATCACCGACCCGTTTATCTTTGAGTTGTTGGCTGGCGTCTCCGAAGCGCTAGGTACCGTCAACCAGGACCTGTTGCTTTGCGCACCTGACCACAACGATGCCTCGACGTTGCAACACATCATTTCTTCTCGCGCTGCGGACGGTTTTATATTTCTCGGCCAGGAGCATCGCGAAAAGATGCTCAGCGAATTTGCTCTCACCCGCTCCCCCTTCGTGGTGTGGGGCGCGCAGACCGATACCACGCCTTATTGCGTGGTGGGTAGCGATAACTTCAAGGGCGGCCAACTCGCGGGTAAATATTTTCTCGCCAACAAGCGTCGTCGTTTCCTGTTTGTGGGGGACCCCGGTTTTAGCGAGATTTACCTCAGGCGCGCCGGTCTGGAGGCGGTGGTAAACAAAAGCACCCTCGATATTGAATTGTCCGATATTGTACTGGGTGATTTCTCATATCAAACTGCATTTACCGCCATCAACCGGTATATGCAGAAAGCACAGCAACCACCCGATGCAGTATTTGCCTATAGCGACACTGCGGCAATGGCCTGCATTCGCGCGCTGTCCGACCTGGGCTACGGTATCCCCGGCGACATTTCAGTGGTGGGCTATAACGATATACCCTCCGCCGCGTACTTCAGCCCCCCCATCACGACGGTTCGACAGGACACCTACCACGCCGGAAAGTTACTGGTGGACAAGTTGATGCAACTCCTGGATGGCCAACCGCCCGCTTCGGTAAAACTGCCCACTGAACTAGTGGTGAGATCGACCTAAAAAGGGCGTAAAAAGGGGACGGAGGGAATGGCGCTGCCTTAAGCATTTCATAGACGTGACTTCCTCTATTTTTGTTTTCTTGGATGGCCGTGTTTATTAATCGTTTCCCGTAATTCAGATCTTGGTTTAGTCAGTAATGGAAAAGACTTTCGCCACCGTTTAATGGCCCTTGGCTCTACTCTGCCAGGGCGGTCCCCAACAGTATTCTCGGTAATCAATTGCAGTAGTATTTGGAGGCTTTCGTGGTCATCCAGGTTGCCCGACTGCTGTCGCCAGACTCGCCATAACTGTAGGCTGTGTTTAAAGCTGAGCTGTCTTGGCAATCGATCTGACAGGGACGCTGCTTGCGCCATGGTCATTCGAATGAGGTTGTGCGCCAACAGATAGATCCAGATCTCTTTCTCAACCATATCCGGCGTTTTACAACTCAAGATATCCATACCCAGTGTGGTTTTTATATTCCTCAAATCCAACTCGACATGCCAGCGTTGCTGATAAAGGGCTTTCAGCTCTTGTTTAGAGGCCTCCTTCGGTGAGAGCAGCGTGGTCACGAGGGTTTTATGGTTCACTTCGAGCTCACGCACGGTGAGGGTTTGCGGTGCTGCATCATACGCTTGCTGACTGAGCCAGCCGGGTTTTTGTTTGGGCTTTTCATAGGTGATCAAATGGTCTTTTTTACCCAGCAATTCGCCTTTATGGAAGTTCACAGTTCTTTTCCGTGCACCGTATTGGTCAAAGACGGCATCGACCCCTCGATCAATAAGCTCCGCCAGAAGAAAATACGTGCCGTAGTACGCATCACCTAACACAATATCCCCTGCTGCGAAGGTATCCAGCATGCTTCTCAGCAAGGTCTGCTCCCCTGAACCCTTGCCACTAAACGGCCCGATAGCCGCATTCAGCACCCCGCCGCTGGCTAAACAAATAATGCCCACGATACGAGTCAATGGGCAGCCTTTGCCATGTTGAGACTGTGGGTAAACCCGGCAATTTTCCTCGGTCTCGGGAAGCTCAACTGTGGTGCCATCGACGAGACGCACAGGCCGTCCCTTCCAACACATCGGGGTTTGTACCTGTTGCGTCATCTGCTTTCCCGTATAGCGCGCCAACTCTGATACCATGGATAGCGGCAGTCTCTGGCGTGCTTTGCAGTAACTGCCTGTATTGGTGCTGCACGGTGCCATGCCATAGAAAGCACGGGTTAACGCCGCTTCGTTAACAATGTTCTGGCAAGAGCGATCAGCATTCATGGCTTGTGCCAGGAACATCGACAGGGTCTCTGTCGGAGGAAAGCTGCGTTCACGGTGTTCCGGGAGTAAATCTTCGACAAACGACAGTAACTCGGGGCTGGTTAACAGATTGAAAAAGGTGGTGGGGGTGGATTGTTGGCTGTGTTGCTGGAGGCGTGTTTGTTGAAGGTTCGCGATCTTACGATTAGTATACATAGAGGCTGATCTCCTGGTGGAGTCGATTTGTTTGGCGATAAATAGATTACCACCAGATCAGCCTTTTTTATTAGTTCTAGCAAATGGTTACGCTTAAGGCAGCGCCATTCCCTCCGTTTCCTTTTGCGCTTTTGACGCCTTTTCGAAGGTCCCGTTTCGAAGGATTTCTGGGTCTTGTTAACCAAGCTTGGCTCGCGGGTGATCCAAATCTCTCTGTCTACTCGCCGACAGGCTCTCAATAACAAAACTGTTGGAGTATGAAGTTAAATTTCCAGATGCTCATGAATAGAATACTATGACGTAGTCGCTGCACTGTTTTGCTAGGTTGGAAGTCAAGGATCGCACAAAACCGGGGGCCGCTGGGTAAATGGAGGAAGATTACGACATTTTAATTATTGGTGCCGGGCCCGCTGGATTGGGTGCAGCGGCTCGTGCTGCAGAGTATGACCGCATCGCACGGCAGGGTCACCCGGACCACAAACCTGCGCACATTTTACTGGAGTCGTTCTCCTCGCACGCCAAGACCATTCACAACTACCAGAAAGGGAAGCTGGTAATGGATGAGCCTTCTTACCTGGATTTGCGCAGCCCCCTGGCATTTAGCGCGGGGAGCCGAGAGGAGGTGTTAACAACCTGGGAAACCGCAATTGACGCCCTGGGCATCAACGTTCGCTTCGCTGCGCAGGTCGTCGGAATTGAGGCAATAGCGGGCGGTTTTAACGTAACACTG
>CAMYKE010000327.1 GCA_947258895.1 uncultured Pseudomonadales bacterium
AAGTTGATCTTGGCATCCAGCGCCAGCACCTTCTCGTCGCCGGTAATGATCAGTGGATTGATCTCCGCCAACGAGGCATCAGTCTCCCAGAACGCCGTATACAAGGCCTTGAAAAAGGACACCGCCTGCCCGATCGCGGCATCAGGGATTCCGATCTTGCGCGCCAGGTCCTCGGCCTCTGCGTCGGTCAAGCCGGTATCGGGATCGACTGCTACCTTGTGGATCTTCTCAGGGGTTTTTGCCGCAACCTCTTCGATCTCCGTTCCACCCTCCGAGCTCGCCATAATGACCACGCGTTGCGAACCACGATCCACCACTGCTCCCACATAGAGCTCAGTGGCTATATCTGCACCCTCTTCGATCAGAAGCCGCTTGACTTCTTTGCCCTCTGGCCCGGTCTGGTGGGTTACCAGGGTCATGCCCAGGATATCGCCGGCGTGTGCTTTGACCTCCTCCAGAGAACGGGCGACTTTCACGCCGCCGCCTTTGCCACGGCCCCCGGCGTGGATCTGGGCCTTCACTACCCACATTTCCCCGCCAAGTTCCTCGGCGGCCGCAACCGCTTCGTCGACCGAAAAACAGGCCTTCCCGCGCGGCGTTGCTACGCCGTACTGCCTGAGAATCTCCTTTGCTTGATATTCGTGGACTTTCATTGTTCTCCTCGTGTCGGCCCCGAGTCACCCCGCAAGGCCATTAGCAGTTCCCGTCCGATATACCCTACGCTTATTAATCAAAATACAACAAGTTATCCGCTTCAATGGGATTCAGGGCATCCTGCCACCGCTATCGTTATTCGGGACAATCGCCGCATTATGCCTGATAAGCCTTCGGCTAGGAAACAACCTGTTGACCTACTTTATAGAAGGCGTTTTCTCAAAGGTCTGAGACCAAGCATTTCCCAATTGTTTCCCCGGTCATCGAAGGGTTAACCTTCAGGGCTTGTTATACCAGCCGGGTGGATTAGTGTCCGTTTCACGTCCGTCGCCTCATTGTCTGCCCTCCACGACCCAAGTGCCGTCCTTCTTGCGCAGGATGTACCCGTTGCCAGTCTTGCACCAGACATGAACCCTCGGGTGATGGTCCCTCGCCGATTTAAAACCACCGCAGAGGTCACCAGCTTTGACAACCGCCCTGGAGATCTCGGGAATTTCTCCCTGCAGACTGGGGTCTATACGCGGCCTGTCTTTCCAAAAAAAACCCGGTAGCCACCCACGACAAACAAAAACAGAAGGATGTAACCCGAGATTTTCATCTGGCTACCTCCCAAAGTGCGCCCGGACGTCCACACTAAATCCGCCGACCTCGATTTGCAACCGTCTGGGCCTGACCAGTCACCGAAAAAGCGCCGATCTGGTTATCTGTATCTGGGGCAAGCCCCAGCCTGCATTTGGTCTCTTGTAATGGGGGGTTATCATCGTCAATTTCTTTCTGATTTTGCACAAGACATGCAGGCTAGCCCGAACTTCTCACCAGGGTTCGGAATTTCGGGTCGATCTGGCGAAGCAGGTTGGACGATCGGCCGCCGAGGCATAGTCGACACTATGCTTCAAGGCCGATCGTCCAAGATGCGAAGCCAGATCGGGCCAAAAACCGAACAGGACAGACTGTCACGCAAAGCCAGACCTCTGTTGCAAGGTAATACGTTGATAGTTCGCGTTATCCTCATTTGATTCGGTCCGCCTGGTGAGATATGCGGGCTAGGCCAGTGAAGTGGATACCCCAATACGTTCAAAGGCGTTGCGATATTCGCGGGTCAGCCGGGCGGCCGTATTTTGACCGCTCGACGGCTGAGCTGCTAATATTTCCGTCTCGCTTCACCATAGCTGACCTATGAGCATCAAATCCGACCGCTGGATACGCCGCATGGCGGCAGAGCAGGGCATGATCGAGCCCTTTGAGCCCCATCAGGTCCGTGAGAATGGAGAAGGGCGGGTCATCTCGTTCGGGACCTCCAGTTACGGTTACGATATCCGTTGCGCGGATGAATTCAAGATCTTTACCAATATCAACTCCGCGGTGGTGGATCCCAAGAATTTCGATGCCAACAGCTTCGTGGACATGAAGTCCGATGTCTGCATTATCCCGCCGAACTCCTTTGCGCTGGCCCGCACGGTCGAGTATCTGCGTATTCCACGTAACGTGCTCACGGTTTGCTTGGGAAAATCGACCTATGCCCGTTGTGGCATTATCGTGAACGTTACGCCCCTCGAGCCCGAATGGGAAGGTCATGTGACCCTGGAATTCTCCAATACGACGCCATTGCCGGCCAAGATCTACGCCAACGAAGGCGTGGCCCAGATCCTGTTTTTCGAGTCGGATGAGGTATGCGAAAGCTCGTACAAAGATCGCGGGGGGAAATACCAGGGCCAGCAGGGTGTGACGTTGCCCAAGCCCTAATGATTCTTTGAGAAAGCCAGGCCCTCCACCTTGTCCAGCTCCATCCGGAAGTGGGCGTCCTTCCTCTGGCGGTCGATACGCACGGGAATGTAATTCAAGCCCGGAGCAAACCAGAACACGGCATCCGGGGCCTTATCCTGTTTGCTGCGGCTGACGCGCAGCGTCTTCAGGGGGCCGAAGATGGTCTTGATCGTCTGTATCCCCGTCATCCGGAACTGGTATTGCTTGAGTCTGCCGCCATCCGCCACCGGATAGGTATTGAATCGGCGTCCATGGGCCAGATCCGTCATCAGCGCAAGCTGTAATCCGAGTTTGTCCTGGGTACCTTCCGGAATGCTCATAGCCCAGTGGGAGCCATCGGTCCGGTTGCTTACGCGCATGCTTTCCCAGCGGAAATCCAGTTCCGTAACCTGGTGGCTGTCGTCCTGTTGGCGGACGTAGCGGTATCTGTGGGGGACAATCCCACTGGCGTCGATCCGGCCGTCGCTGGATTCCGTGACCTCTTCGTCGCGGAAGACCGACAACAGGCCGGCCGGGACGGTGCGGGCCCGGTAACTATAGCCGTGAGCACCGTCGCGTTCCAGGCTGAGTTTGACAACTGGTTAGGCAACTTCGGTCTCAATACGTGCGTCGTCACGGGCTATGAAAGTGGCGAGGTAGCGAAGTTCGGGTGACTGTGGACAGACCAGGGTATCGATAGTTCACCGTATCCGCCCCCTGTATTTTGCGCGCGCCAGTTCCTGCATATCGGCGAC